>NZ_JBSVWB010000007.1:0-191060 GCF_054071795.1 Pseudomonas sp. SDO5271_S396 | reverse complement strand
TTACGGCGGGACTTTCACCCACAAGATTGCGCCCATGCTGGGCGCACATAAAAAAAGGCCACCCGAAGGTGGCCTTTCAAAACTAAAGAAAGAGAGTTGTTACTTACACCGCCGCAACGGGACGCATGTAAGAGATCGGTGCGGTGCTGGCATCTTCGAAGGTCACGACTTCCCAAGCGTCTGTCTGCTCAATCAACTTGCGCAGCAGCTGGTTGTTAAGGGCGTGGCCCGACTTGAAGCCTTTGAACTCGCCTATCAGGCTATTGCCCAGCAGGTAGAGGTCACCGATTGCATCGAGGATCTTGTGCTTCACGAATTCGTCTTCGTAGCGAAGGCCGTCTTCGTTCAGTACACCATCCTTGTCGACCACAATGGCGTTTTCAACGCTGCCGCCGAGTGCGAGGTTGTGCTTGCGCAGGTACTCGATGTCACTCATGAAACCAAAGGTACGGGCGCGGCTGACTTCTTTTACGAACGAAGTGCTGGAAAAATCCACGCTTGCACTTTGGGTGCGGTCACGGAATACCGGGTGATCGAAGTCGATCTCAAAGCTCACTTTAAAGCCTTCGAACGGGACGAAGGTGGCGCGCTTGTCGCCATCAACTACTGTCACTTCCCGCAGAATGCGAATGAACTTCTTGGCTGCGTCCTGTTCTTCCAGGCCGGCAGATTGAATCAAGAATACGAAGGGGCCAGCGCTGCCATCCATGATCGGGACTTCGGACGCGGAGAGCTCGACGTAGGCGTTATCGATGCCCAGGCCAGCCATGGCCGAGAGCAAGTGCTCCACCGTGTCCACTTTGACGTCACCGTTGACCAACGTGGTCGACATTGTGGTTTCGCCAACGTTTTCCGCGCGAGCAGGAATCTGCACCACAGGGTCCAGGTCGGCACGCACAAACACGATGCCGGTGTCGACAGGTGCAGGCTTGAGGGTCAGGTATACCTTCTCCCCGGAGTGCAGACCTACACCTGTGGCACGAATAATATTCTTCAGAGTGCGTTGTTTAATCATGGCTTGGACCGCTTCAGCGCAAATTGCGAACTGGTATCAACAAAGGCTGGCGATAATAGCAGACCAGACCTTTGCTGAACACCAATCACCTTCATAGCCCTGATACATTCCATTAATCGGCCTGACGACGCAGGAAAGCCGGGATGTCCAGGTAGTCCAGATCGTCTTGCGGATTCGGGCTACGGGACGCCGCTGCACCGGCCTGAGCCTGATTGCGCATCACGGTCGGACGGTCCAGGTCACGGTAGTTCACCGACGGCTGTTCCTGGCGCACAGGCGCTGGAGCGGCTGCCGACTGGCTGGCCTGGCTGTTGTGCAGGGTGTTGTCGATGACCTTGACAGGCTTCTCGATCTTGGCACCCAGGCCGGTGGCAACCACGGTCACGTGCAGTTCGTCGCGCATGTCCGGATCGATCACGGTACCCACCTTGACCATCGCGTGCTCGGACGCAAAGGCTTCGATGATGCTACCCACGTCGGAGTACTCACCCAGGGACAGGTCAGGACCGGCGGTGATGTTCACCAGGATGCCGCGTGCGCCTTGCAGGTTCACGTCTTCCAGCAACGGGTTGCGGATGGCCGCTTCGGTGGCTTCGCGTGCACGGTTCGGACCGCTGGCGCAGCCAGTGCCCATCATCGCCATGCCCATTTCGCTCATCACGGTACGCACGTCGGCAAAGTCGACGTTGATCATGCCCGGGCGCTTGATGATGTCGGAGATACCGCGAACGGCACCGGCCAGTACATCGTCAGCCTTGGCGAAAGCGGACAACAGGCTCGCGTCCTTGCCCAGGATGGTCAGCAGCTTCTCGTTGGGGATGGTGATCAACGAGTCGACGCTTTCGGACAGCATGCGGATGCCTTCGTCGGCGATCTGCATACGCTTGCGGCCTTCGAACGGGAACGGACGGGTCACCACCGCAACGGTGAGGATGCCCATTTCCTTGGCCACTTCGGCGATGATCGGCGCAGCACCGGTACCGGTACCACCGCCCATGCCGGTGGTGATGAACACCATGTTGGTACCGGCCAGTACTTCGGCGATACGCTCGCGGTCTTCCAGTGCAGCCTGACGGCCCACTTCAGGGTTGGCGCCAGCACCCAGGCCCTTGGTCACGGCGGTGCCCAATTGCAGGATGGTGCGTGCACCGATGTTTTTGAGGGCCTGGGCATCGGTGTTGGCGCAGATGAACTCGACGCCTTCAATGTTGCTCTTGACCATGTGGTTGACAGCGTTGCCGCCGCCACCGCCGACACCGATCACTTTGATGACCGGGCTTGCGGGGATGTTGTCTACGAGTTCGAACATGTTCCCTCTCCTTTCATTTCTCTAGTTTTTTCGCCTACTGCTTACAACGGTGCTGCGGTGTCGCGGTAAATCGTTAGAAGTTGCCCTGGACCCAGCTTTTGATCCGGTCCAGCAACGGCGCTTTCTCTTCGTCGTCGCTGCGGTAGCTTTCGCGGTTGCTGGGGCCCGACAGGGAAATGCCGTCGGTCTGCTTTTGCAGCCCGTACAACAGCAGGCCCACGCCGGTGGAATAGATCGGGTTGCGCACCACGTCGCCCAGGCCCTTGACGCCGTGAGGCACGCCCAGGCGGACCGGCATGTGGAAGATTTCCTCGGCCAGCTCGACCGCGCCTTCCATCTTCGACGTACCGCCGGTCAGCACAATGCCAGCCGGGATCAGGTCTTCGTAGCCACTGCGACGCAGCTCGGCCTGGATCAGGGTGAACAGTTCGTCGTAGCGCGGCTCGACCACCTCGGCCAATGCCTGGCGCGACAGCTCGCGCGGTGGACGGTCGCCCACGCTCGGCACCTTGATGGTTTCACCGGCACCGGCCAGCTTGGCCAGGGCGCAGGCGTAGCGGATCTTGATTTCTTCGGCGTACTGGGTCGGGGTACGCAACGCCATGGCGATGTCGTTGGTGACCTGGTCGCCGGCAATCGGGATCACGGCGGTGTGACGGATCGCACCCTCGGTGAAGATCGCGATGTCGGTGGTACCGCCGCCGATGTCCACCAGGCACACGCCCAGTTCTTTTTCGTCGTCGGTGAGTACCGAATAAGCGGACGCCAGTTGCTCAAGAATGATGTCGTCGATTTCCAGGCCGCAGCGGCGTACGCATTTCTCGATGTTCTGAGCGGCGTTGACGGCGCAGGTCACCACGTGGACCTTGGCTTCCAGGCGCACGCCCGACATGCCCAGAGGCTCGCGAACGCCTTCCTGGTTGTCGATCACATAGTCCTGCGGCAGGGTGTGCAGCACGCGCTGGTCAGCCGGGATCGCCACGGCCTGGGCCGCGTCGAGCACGCGTTCAAGGTCGGCCGAGCTGACTTCACGGTCGCGGATCGCCACGATGCCGTGGGAGTTCAGGCTGCGGATATGGTTGCCGGCCACGCCGACGAACGCCGAGTGGATCCGGCAACCGGCCATCAGCTGCGCTTCTTCGATGGCGCGCTGGATAGATTGCACGGTGGACTCGATGTTCACCACCACGCCCTTCTTCAGGCCCCGGGACGGATGCGTGCCAATACCGACGATTTCGATCGCGCCGTCTTCCCCGACCTCGCCCACCAGCGCCACCACCTTGGAGGTGCCGATATCGAGACCGACGATCATTTTGCCGCTTTGCACGTTTGCCATGGGTCCTGCCTCTTCTTAATTCTTCGCGACCGCGGGTTGCGCGGTCGTGGGCGCAGCCGGTTCACGCCAGCCGACGGCCAGGCCGTTGGCGTAACGCAGGTCGACGCTCGCAATGTTCGTAATCTGTTCTTTCAAGGTTTTTTCATAGATGGCAATAAAGCGGCGCATCTTCTCCACCAAGCGGTCGCGTCCCAGCAACAACTGGATGCCCGGGCCGGAACTGCCTGCCCCGGTCGTCAAAAACCAGCTGCCCCGTTCACGCAGTTCCAGGCGTGCGATGGAGAAGCCCAGTGGCCGCAGCATCTGGCTCAAGGCCTGGTACTGCTGCATCACTTGCTGTTGCGCCCGCTGCGGCCCGAACAGCTGTGGCAGGTGCTCGTAGTTGGCCAGCTCACGCGGGGTGAACGCCTGGCCCTGGTTGTTCAACAGCGCTTCGTCACCCCAACGGGCCACGGGCAGTTGTTCTTCCAGGCGGATCGTCACCTGGTCCGGCCATACCCGGCGGACTTCGGCATGGGCGATCCACGGCATCTGTTCCAGCTCCGAGCGCATGCCAGCCAGGTCGATGGTGAAGAAGCTCGCCGACAGGTAAGGGCCGATGCGCTGCTGTACCGCTTGCTGGCTGATGTAGCTCAGGTCGCCCTGCACGCTGATCTTGGTGATCGGCCGGTCGGCATACGGCAACAGACGCTGGGCGCCCTCGTAGGTTCCGAAGCCCAGCACCACCAGCAACACCGGCCAGAACAGCGCCTTGAGGAAACCAAAGTTGGGTTTCGGCAGGCGCGCCGACATCGGCTCTTTAGCCACCATTCGGCTGGCACCCCGTGGCACCGGCTTGCGGCTCGGTGCTTGTGGGGGCTGATGACGAAGCGATGCGCCGTTCATGTGCTTAGCCTCGAGGCTCGATGCTGGCTGCAAGGATCGACAGCACCAACTGCTGGAAATCCAGACCGGCGGCACGAGCAGCCATGGGGACCAGGCTGTGGTCGGTCATCCCTGGCGCGGTGTTGACTTCCAGGAACCAGAAATTCCCTTGCTCATCCTGCATCACGTCTGCCCGCGCCCAACCGGCGATACCCAGCGCCTCACAGGCTTTCGCCGTGAGGTCCATCAATTCCTGTTCTTTGGTTGCGTCAAGGCCGCACGGGATCCGGTACTGGGTATCGGAAGCCAGGTACTTGGCGTCGTAGTCGTAGAAAGTGTGCGGTGTGCCCAGGGCGATGGGCGGCAATACCTGGCCACGCAGGGTGGCGATGGTGTACTCGGGACCGGAAATCCACTGTTCCACCAACACTTGCGAATCGTAGGTACTTGCCGCTTTCCATGCGTCGATCAATTCGGCGGCCGAGTTCACTTTGGCCATGCCGATACTGGAGCCTTCATGGGCAGGTTTGACGATCAAAGGCAGGCCCAGTTCCTTGGCGGCCAAAATACAATCGTCTTCGCTGCACAGAACACTGTGACGTGGGGTTGGAATGCCCAGGCTGTGCCACACCTGCTTGGTGCGCAACTTGTCCATGGCCAGTGCCGACGCGAGGATGCCGCTGCCGGTGTAAGGGATACCGGCGCACTCCAGCAGGCCTTGCATGCTGCCGTCTTCACCGCCACGGCCGTGGAGGATGATGAAGGCGCGGTCGATCTTTTCGGACTGCAGGCGGGCGAGGAAGTCGTCGCCCACGTCGATGCCGAACGCATTCACGCCGGCGCTTTGCAGGGCTTCGAGCACCGCGTTGCCGGACTTGAGCGACACTTCGCGCTCGGCGCTCTTGCCGCCGAACAGTACGGCGACGCGACCGAAGTCGGCGGGCGCGATTGTCGAAAACAGGGAGCCGTAGTCAGTGGTCATTTCGACGCTCCCTTGGCAGCGGCAAACAGCGGGCTCGCCAGTAGCTTGGGCGCAAGGCCGCCAATATCACCGGCGCCCTGGCACAGCAGGATGTCACCGGCCCGCAGCAGCGGCTTGACGATGGGCGCCAGGTCCACGCCACGCTCGATGTAGATCGGGTCCAGTTGGCCACGCTGACGGATGCTGTTGCACAGCTTGCGGCTGTCGGCGCCCGGGATCGGGTCTTCGCCCGCCGGGTACACCTCCATCAGCAGCAACACGTTGGCGTCGGCCAGCACATTGACGAAGTCGTCGTACAGATCGCGGGTGCGGCTGTAACGATGCGGCTGGTAGACCATCACCAGACGGCGCTCCGGCCAGCCACCGCGCACGGCCTTGATCACCGCGGCGACCTCGGTCGGGTGGTGACCGTAGTCGTCCACCAGCATCACGTCGCCACCGTCCACCGGCAGCTGGCCGTAGACCTGGAAGCGGCGGCCCACGCCGGCAAAGCGCGACAGGCCTTCGACGATGGCTTCATCGCTGACGCCCTCGTCGGACGCAATGCAGATGGTCGCCAGGGAGTTGAGCACGTTGTGGTTGCCCGGCATGTTCACCGAAACGTCCAGCGGTTCGCGGTCCGGGCGCAGCACGGTGAAGAAGGTTTGCATGCCGTGTTGACGCACATTGATGGCGCGCACGTCGGCATCTTCGCTGAAGCCGTAGGTCACGGTCGGGCGCTTGACCAGCGGCAGGATCTCGCGCACCACCGGATCGTCCAGGCACACCACGGCCAGGCCGTAGAACGGCAGGTTGTGCAAGAACTCGACGAAGGTTTTCTTCAGCTTGTTGAAGTCGCCATCGTAGGTAGCCATGTGATCGGCGTCGATGTTGGTGACGACTGCGACCAGCGGTTGCAGGTGCAGGAAGCTCGCATCGCTTTCATCGGCTTCGGCGATCAGGTAGCGGCTGGTGCCGAGCTGGGCATTGGTGCCCGCAGCGTTCAGACGGCCACCGATCACGAAAGTCGGGTCCAGGCCACCGGCGGCGAACACCGAAGCGATCAGGCTGGTGGTGGTGGTCTTGCCATGGGTGCCGGCCACGGCGATGCCATGGCGATAGCGCATCAGCTCGGCCAACATCTCGGCGCGCGGCACCACGGGAATGCGGCGCTCGAGGGCGGTGGCCACTTCCGGGTTGGAGGTGTTCACGGCACTGGACACCACCAACACGTCCGCCTCGGCGGCGTTCTCGGCGCGGTGGCCGATGAAGATCTGTGCACCGAAGGTCTTCAGGCGATCGGTGACCGGCGACTCTTTCAAGTCCGAGCCGGAGACCTGGTAGCCCAGGTTCAGCAACACTTCGGCAATACCGCACATGCCCACGCCGCCGATCCCGACGAAGTGGATGCGACGGATACGGCGCATTTCCGGTTGCGGCATGGCTTTCTGATTCTCAACCATGGGCCACCTCCAGGCAGATATCGACCACGGTGCGGGTTGCGTCAGGTTTAGCCAGGCGGCTTGCGGTGCTCGCCATGCTGTTGAGTCGTTCCGGTTGCATCAAAACCTCGGTCAGGCGTGCGGCCAAATCGGCGGCGCCAGTCGTTCTTTGCGGCAGCAGGACGGCAGCGCCCTCCCCGGCCAAATATTCGGCGTTGCGGGTCTGGTGATCGTCGATCGCATGGGGCAAAGGCACCAGCAAGGACGGCAGACCGGCGGCGGCCAGTTCACTGACGGTCAACGCACCAGCGCGACAGACCACCAGGTCGGCCCAGCCATAGGCATGGGCCATGTCTTTGATGAAGGGCTGCACATTGGCCTCCACACCGGCTTCGCGATAACGCGTGGCGGTGACTTCATCGTGATGCTTGCCGGCCTGATGGAAGATCTCCGGGCGCAGCTCCACGGGCAGCTGCGCCAGCGCTTCCGGCAGCAATTTGTTCAGCGGCTCGGCGCCCAGGCTTCCGCCCAGGATCAGCAGGTGTGGCTTGCGCCCCTCCAGGGCCTGGCGGGCGATGTCCATGAACAGCTCGGTGCGCACCGGGTTGCCGGTGGTGCGCAGTTTGTCCGAGGCGCCGAAGGTCTTCGGGAACGCCTCGCAGACCCGGGCGGCCAACGGCACCAGCAAACGGTTGGCCGTGCCGGCGACGGCGTTCTGTTCGTGCACGATCACCGGCACGCCGGCCAGCCGGGCTGCGACGCCACCCGGGCCGGTCACATAACCGCCGAAACCGAGCACACACACCGGTTTCAATTCACGAATCACCTTGCGCGCCTGCCACACCGCCTTCAGCAACACGAACGGTGCCTTGAGCAGGGACAGCTTGCCCTTGCCGCGCAGGCCGGTGACATTGATCAGGTGCAGCGGCAAGCCGGCGTTCGGCACCAGCTCGTTTTCGATACCACGCGGCGTCCCCAGCCAATGCACGGTGTAGCCACGGCTCTGGAATTCCCGCGCGCACGCCAGGGCCGGGAACACATGCCCCCCGGTGCCGCCCGCCATGATCAGCACGTTAGCGCCCATGGATCGGCTCCTCGGCAAAATCGCTCTCGCTGAATTCCATCTCTTCGCTGCCCAGGTGGGTACGACTCTCCCACTCGATGCGCAACAACAGGCCGAGACAAGCGCAGCAGATCACCAACGAACTGCCGCCATAACTGAGGAACGGCAGGGTCAGGCCCTTGGTCGGCAGCAAGCCGACGTTCACACCGATGTTGATCAGGAACTGGCCGATCCACAGGAACGACAAGCCGTAGGCCACATAGGCGGCAAAAAACTGTTTGGCCTTCTCGGCCCACAAACCGATGTACATGCCGCGCACGCACACGAACACGAACAGCGCGACGGTGCACAGTGAACCGACCACGCCCAACTCCTCGGCCAATACCGAGAACACGAAGTCGGTGTGCGCCTCGGGCAGGTAGAACTGCTTCTGCACACTGTTGCCCAGGCCCACGCCCAGCCATTCGCCGCGACCGAAAGCGATCAGGGCCTGGGTCAACTGGTAGCCGGAACCGAACTGGTCGGACCAGGGGTCGGTAAAGGTAATCAGACGGGCCATCCGGTAAGGTTGCGCCTGGACCAGGATCGTCACCGCCGCCACCGCCAGCACCACCATCAAGGTAAAGCGGAACAGACCGACACCGCCGAGGAACAGCATCGCCGCCGCCGCCCCCATCATCACGACGGTGGCACCGAAGTCGGGCTCCATCAGCAACAGACCGGCCATGGGCAGCAGCACAATGAACGGCTTGAAGAAGCCCATCCAGCTTTCGCGTACTTCTTTCTGGCGCCGCACCAGGTAGCCCGCGAGGTAGACCACCACGAACACCTTGGCGATTTCCGACGGCTGCACGTTGAAAGCCCCGAAACCGATCCAACGCATCGAACCGTTCACCTCGCGCCCGATGCCGGGCAGGATCACCATGATCAGCAAACCGAACGCGCCGATCAGCATCAGCCAGCCCAGGCGTTGCCAGGTGGCGATAGGAATCATCATCGTCACGATGCAGGCGCCGAGGCCAAGCACCAGGTACACCAGGTGACGGATCATCATGTACAGGGTGTTGCCCGACTGCACGGCGGCCACTTCGGAGGACGCGGAGGTGATCATCACCAGGCCCAGGCCCAGCAGCGCCAGGCAACCGGCGAGCATCGGGAAATCGAGGTCGATACCGCGCCCGGTAATGATCGGCGACGGGTACGGCTTGATGATGTTTCTGAGATTGAGGCTCATGCCAAGGCCTCCACGCCGCGGGCGAACAACTGGCCGCGTTCTTCGTAGTTCTTGAACATGTCGAAGCTGGCGCAGGCTGGCGACAGCAGCACCGCATCGCCCGGCTGAGCCAGGGCCTTGCACTGGGCAATCGCGTCGTCCAAAGACGTGGCACGCACTTGCGGCACGGCCTCCCCCAACGCCGCAGCGATCAGGTCGGAGTCGCGGCCCATCAGCACCACGGCGCGGCAATGCGCGGCGACCGGGGCCTTGAGGTCCTTGAAGTCGGCGCCCTTGCCATCGCCACCGGCGATCAGCACCAGCTTGCCTTCGATATCCGCACCCAGTCCTTCGATGGCCGCCAATGCGGCGCCCACGTTGGTGGCCTTGGAGTCGTTGTAATAGCTGACGCCGTCCAGGTCGCGAACCCACTGGCAACGATGCTCGAGGCCGCCGAAGGTGCGCAGGCTCGACAACATCGCGTCGAACGGCAAGCCGACCGCATGCCCCAGCGCCAGGGCGGCCAACGCATTGGACTGGTTATGGGCGCCACGGATTTTCAGCTCGCGCACCGGCATCAGGTTCCGGAATTCGAAGGCCAGGTATTTCTCGCCGTTCTCTTCACGGATGCCGAAGGCTTTGAAGTCGGGCTTGCTCAAGCCGAAGGTCCAGCACGGCAGGCCCTCGCCCATCAACGGACGGCTCAACGCATCCTGACGATTGACCACCACCTGCCTGGCCCCCCGGAAGATCCGGTGCTTGGCCAGGTGATAGGCCGGCAGGCCGCTGTAGCGGTCCATGTGGTCTTCACTCACGTTCAGTACGGTAGCCACTTCAGCGCCCAGGTCGTGGGTGGTTTCCAGCTGAAAGCTCGACAGTTCCATCACGTACAACTCGACGTCGTCGCTCAACAAATCCAGCGCCGGTACGCCGAGATTGCCGCCCACCGCCACGCGCTTGCCGGCCGCAGCCGCCATCTCGCCGACCAGGGTGGTCACGGTGCTTTTCGCGTTGGAACCACTGATTGCCACGATCGGCGCCTTCGCGTTACGCGCAAACAGGTCGATATCGCCGGACAGCTTCACGCCACGGGCCGCCGCGGCTTGAAGGGCCGGTGTGGCCAGGGCCAGACCAGGGCTCACGTAGAGCTCGTCGGCGCGACACAGAAACTCGACGTCCAGCTCGCCACAACGCACTTCCACGTGCGGGTAGTCACGGCGCAGCGTGACCAGCTCCGGTGGATTTTCCCGCGTGTCGGCCACAGCAAACGGCTTGCCCCGGCTCGCCAGGAAGCGAACCAGGGACATGCCGCTCTTGCCGAGGCCGACAACGATGCGGAAGTGGTCTGAAGCGATCAGGGACACTCGTTTCTACCTCAGTTTCAGGGTGGCAAGGCCGATCAGCACCAGAATCACGGTGATGATCCAGAAACGGACGATCACACGCGGCTCGGGCCAACCCTTGAGTTCAAAGTGGTGGTGAATCGGCGCCATGCGGAACACACGGCGCCCGGTCAATTTGAAAGAGGCCACCTGGATGACCACCGACAGGGTTTCCATCACGAACACACCGCCCATGATGAACAGCACGATTTCCTGGCGAACGATCACCGCGATAGTGCCCAAGGCCGCGCCCAGCGCCAGCGCACCGACGTCGCCCATGAAAACCTGCGCCGGGTAGGTGTTGAACCACAGGAAGCCCAGGCCCGCACCGATCAGGGCGCCGCAGAACACGATCAACTCGCCCGCGCCCGGGACATACGGGATCAGCAGGTATTCGGCGAATTTCACGTTACCCGACAGGTAGCAGAAGATGCCGAGCGCGCCGCCCACCATCACCGTCGGCATGATCGCCAGGCCGTCGAGGCCGTCGGTAAGGTTGACCGCGTTGCTGGAGCCAACGATCACGAAATAGGTCAGCACCATGAAGCCAACGCCCAGCGGAATACTGGCGTCCTTGAGCATCGGGATGATCAGCGTGGTTTCCACGGCGCTGGGCGCGGTGGTGTACAGGAACACCGCGGCGGCAATGCCGAACACCGACTGCCAGAAGTATTTCCAGCGGCTTGGCAGACCCTTGGAGTTTTTCTCGATCACCTTGCGGTAGTCATCCACCCAACCGATGGCGCCGAACAGCAGGGTCACCAGCAACACCACCCAGACATAGCGGTTGTGCAGGTCGGCCCACAGCAGGGTGCTCACGCCGATGGACGACAGGATCAACGCGCCGCCCATGGTCGGGGTGCCGGATTTGGACAGGTGCGACTGCGGGCCGTCATTGCGAACCGATTGACCAATTTGCAGGTTCTGCAGGGTGCGGATCATCCACGGCCCCAGGAACAGCGACAGAGACAGCGCGGTCAGCACACCCAGAATCCCGCGCAGGGTCAGGTACTGAAAGACCGCGAAGCCTTTGTAGAACTGTTGCAGATACTCAGCCAGCAGCAGCAGCATTAATGTTTCTCCGTACTTGAGCCACACAAGGCCGCGACGACGTTTTCCATCACCGCGCTGCGCGATCCCTTGATCAAAATGGTTGTGTGTTTGTCGTGTTCAGCGCCTGTCAGGGCCTGAATCAGCTCGGCCTGGGTCGCGAAATGCCGCGCGCCGGACCCGAAAGCGTTGACGGCGTGAGCCATGTTCGTACCGACGGCGTAAAGCGCGTCCACTTTGCCGACCGCATAAGCACCGACCTCGCGATGGCCTTGTTCGGCCCAGTCGCCCAGCTCGCCGATGTCGCCCAGGACCAGAACCTTGCGACCGCTGAAACCGGTGAGCAGATCTACCGCCGCATTAATGGACGAGGGGTTGGCGTTGTAGGTGTCGTCGATCACGCGCATGCCGTTGGTGGCCAACTGCGCCACCGTGCGGCCCTTGACCGGCTGCACCGCGCCCAGACCCGTGGCGATACCGAACAGCGACACGCCCAGGGCGTACGCGGCAGCGGCGGCGGCCAAGGCATTGGCAACGTTGTGATTGCCCAGCAGATTCAGTTGCACATGCTCGTTGCCTTGCGGGGTGTGCAAGGTAAAGGACGGGCAACCACGGGCATCCACATTGATGTCGGATGCATGGAAATCAGCGGCGGCATTGAGCACGGCAAATGTCAGGACCTTGCGCCCGGCGGCGCGTACACGCCAGGTCTCGAAGGCCTTGTCGTCCAGGTTCAATACCGCAGTGCCCGAGGCATCGAGGCCCTCAAGGATTTCACCCTTGGCCTGAACGATCTTTTCCGGGCCGCCGAACTCGCCGACATGGGCGGTTCCGGCGTTGTTGATGATGGCCACGTGGGGTTTGGTCAGCGCCACGGTGTAGGCGATTTCGCCGATGCGCGAAGCACCCAGCTCGATCACCGCTGCGGTGTGTTCCGGGGCCAGTTCGAGCAGAGTCAGGGGCGCACCGAAATCGTTGTTCAAGTTGCCACGGGTCGCCAGCACCGGACCGCGCGTGCGCAGGATACCGGCGAGCAATTCCTTGACCGTTGTCTTGCCACTGGAACCGGTGACGGCCGCCACTGGCTTGTCAAAAGAGGCACGGTTGAGTGCGCCCAACTGGCCGAGGGCCAGGCGGGTGTCCGCCACCAGCAGTTGCGGCAAGGTGGAATCAGCCACCTCGCGCTGCACCAGTGCACCCACGGCACCTTTGGCGGCGACATCGTTAAGGTAATCGTGGCCATCAAAACGCGGGCCGGCCAGAGCAACGAACAACTGGCCCGGCTTGATGTTGCGGCTGTCGATGCTGACACCGTCGAAGCTGCAATCACTCGACAGCACGCGGGCCGACAAGGCCTGGGTCAGTTCGCTGAATTTCAGTGCCTTAAGCATGGGCAACCTCCCAGGCGGTCAGGGCGCGATCAGCTTCGACCAGGTCGGAGAACGCATGGCGCTCGCCGTTGATTTCCTGATAGTCCTCGTGCCCTTTACCAGCCAGCACCACGACGTCATCGGCACTGGCGCTGGCGATCAATTGGGCGATGGCTGCACCGCGACCTGCCACAAACGTGGCCTTGGACGCATCTTTAAAGCCGACGCGGATGTCATCGAAAATCGTGCTTGGGTCTTCGGTGCGCGGGTTGTCGTCGGTGACAAGCACACCATCGGCCAGGCGCTCGACGATCTCGGCCATCAACGGACGCTTGCCGCGATCGCGATCACCACCGCAGCCGAACAGGCACAGCAATCTGCCCTTGGCGTGGGGGCGCAGCGCGAGCAGGACTTTTTCCAGTGCATCCGGTGTGTGCGCATAATCGACCACCACCAGCGGCTGCGTGCCGCCTCCCAGGCGCTGCATGCGACCGGCCGGGCCTTCCAGCTTCGGCAGCACCCGCAGGATTTCATCCAGGGCGTAGTCCAGGCCGAGCAAGGCCCCGATGGCGGCCAACACATTGCTCAGGTTGAAGCGACCGAGCAAGCTGCTGCGCAGATGGTGCTCGCCCTGCGGCGTGACCAGTGTGGCGCGCACGCCTTCGTCATTGAACTGGGCTTCGCGGCAATACAGGTAGGCGCTGGCGTCTTCCAGGCTGTAGCTGATCAGGCGTGATTCGCGGTCCTCGGCAGCCAACTGGCGACCGAACTCATCATCCAGGTTCACCACCCGGCACTTCAGGTCATTCCAGGCAAACAATTTGGCCTTGGCGGCGGCGTACGCTTCCATGGTGCCGTGGTAGTCCAGGTGGTCGCGGGACAGGTTGGTCATCACCGCCACGTCGAACGCCAGGGCGGTGACGCGGCCTTGGTCCAGACCGTGGGACGACACTTCCATGGCAACCGCCTTGGCGCCGGCCTTTTTCAGGTCGCCCAGGGTCGCTTGCACGGCAATCGGGTTCGGCGTGGTGTGCAGGCCGCTTTGCAGCGCACCATAAAAGCCGGTACCCAGGGTGCCGACGATGCCACAGTGCTGGCCCAGCAGATCCAGGGCCTGGGCAATCAGTTGCGTCACGCTGGTCTTGCCGTTGGTACCGGTCACGCCCACCAGGTTGAGCTGACGGCTCGGGTCGCCATAGAAACGCCCGGCGATGTCCGACAGTTGTTTGGCCAGCCCTTTCACCGGAATCAACGGTACGTCGGTGATCGGCAGCACGGTGGCGCCTTCGACTTCATAGGCCACCGCCGCCGCACCGCGCTGAAGCGCGTCGGCAATATGGGCACGGCCGTCGTACTTGCCACCCGGCACCGCCAGGAACAGGTCACCGGCGCGTACATTGCGGCTGTCCAGGCTCAATTCGCGAATCAGCAGATCACGGCCGGCGTGGGCGAAAATCTTGTTCAGGCTAAGAGACATCAGCCGCGCCCTCCATTGGCTTTTACTGCAGCGGCCGGTGGTCCGGCGTTCGCCTGTTGGGTCGGCGGCAGGTTGTCAGGGGTGATGTTCATCAGGCGCAGGGTGCCGGACATCACTTTGCTGAACACCGGCGCCGATACCAGGCCACCGAAGTAGCCGGCCTTGCTCGGCTCATCGATCACGACGACGATGGCGTAGCGTGGGTCGCTCATCGGGCCGAAGCCGGCGAACAACGAACGGTAGGAGTTTTCGGCGTAGCCCTTGGTGCCCACCGACGTCTTACGCGCAGTACCCGACTTGCCAGCCACGTGATAAGCCGGCACCTGGGCACGGAATACGCCGCGCGGCGCTTCGATCACTTGTTGCAACATGCCCTGCATGGTCTTGGCGACGTTTTCCGGGATGATCTGCGTCGCTTTCGGCGCTTCGTCGACATGGATCAGGCTCAGCGGCACCATGCGGCCATTGTTGGCCAGCACCGAGAACGCGTGAGCCAGCTGGATAGCGGTCACCGAGAGGCCGTAACCATAGGAAAGCGTGGCCGTCTCGGCCTTTTTCCAGTCGCGGTAGTTGGGCAGGTTACCCACGCGCTCGCCGGGGAAATCCAGACCGGTGGGTTGGCCCAGGCCGATTTTCTGCGCCAGGTGATAAATGGTTTCGCCGCCGATATCGAAGGCGACCTTACTCATGCCCACGTTACTGGAGTTGATCAGGATACCTGTCAGATCCAACACCGGACCCTCGGTACGGGACACGTCGCGAATGGTGTATTTACCCAACTGCAACGTACCCGGATACACCTCGACCTTGTCGGTGGGTTTCCAGCGACCGGTCTCGATGGCGGCGCTCATGGAGATGGCTTTCATGGTCGAGCCCGGCTCGAACACGTCGATCATGGCGCGGTTGCGCATCATCGCCGGTTGCAGGTTGCGACGATTGTTCGGGTTGTAGGTCGGCTGGTTGACCATGGCGAGGATTTCGCCGGTCTTGACGTCCATGATCACCAGGCTGCCGGCCTTGGCGCCGTTTTCGATGATCGCGTTACGCAGCTCGCGGTTGGCCAGGTATTGCAGACGCAGGTCAATCGACAACGCCAAGGGCTTACCGGCCTTGGCGTTTTTGGTGACCTGGACATCCTTGATCAGTCTGCCACGCCGATCCTTGATGACTTGTCGTTTGCCGGGCACCCCGGCCAGCCATTCATCGTAGGCCAGTTCCACCCCTTCGCGGCCGTGGTCATCGATGTCGGTGAACCCCACCATATGCGCGGTGGTTTCACCCGCCGGGTAGAAACGACGGAATTCCTCGATGCCGTAGACACCGGGGACTTTAAGGTCGAGCACTTGCTGGCCTTGCTCGGGCGTCAGGCCACGAACCAGGTAGATGAACTCTTTGTTGGCCTGAGCTTCCAGACGCTCAGCCAGGGCTTTTGGATCCTGACCAAGAGCCGCCGCCAGCTCCGGCCACTTGTCCTTGGCGACCTGCAGTTCCTTGGCGTTGGCCCATAGGGTGGTCACCGGCGTACTGACGGCCAGAGGCTCACCGTTACGGTCGGTGATCAGGCCGCGGTGCGCTGGAATGGGAATATGACGCAGGCTGCGGGCATCGCCCTGACCGATCAGGAAGTCACGGTCGACCACTTGCAGGTCGATGATCCGCCAGGCAATCGCACCCACCATCAGTGCCAGCAAGCCAAGCACCAGGCGGAAGCGCCAGGGGTAGAGTGCGCCTTCGAGCTTCATCATGGCGCCACCATGCGCACTTCAGCTGCGCCGGGGATGTGCATTTTCAATTGCTCGGTGGCCAGCACTTCGATACGGCTGTGGGCCGTCCAGGTGCTTTGTTCCAGGATCAGCCGACCCCATTCCGCCTGAGCCTTGTCTCGCACACTCAATTCCCCGTACAGGGTGTTGAGCAATTGACGGTTCCAGTGAGCGCTGTAGGACACCGCAATCGCGGACACCAGCACGCCGACAAACAGCAGCAACATGAAGAAGCTGCCGCCCGGGAGGGGCTTGGCGAAGAGCTTGCTCACCGCAACTTCTCCGCAACACGCATGACAGCACTGCGGGCACGCGGGTTGGCCTTGAGTTCGGCTTCGGAAGCGAACTGCGCTTTGCCATGGATTTTGATTTTCGGCACAAAGGCGTCGAAACGCACCGGCAGGTTGCGCGGCAGGTTATCGGACTCGCCCTTGACCAGACGACGCATGAACAGCTTGACGATGCGGTCTTCAAGGGAGTGGAAGCTGATCACCACCAGGCGACCGCCTACTTCCAGCGCCTCGAGGGCAGCCTCGAGGCCTGCCTCCAGATCGCCCAATTCATTGTTGACGTGAATGCGCAGCCCCTGGAAAGCACGGGTAGCCGGGTTCTTGCCCTTCTCCCAGGCAGGGTTGGCGACTTTCAGCACTTCGGCCAGATCGGCGGTGCGTTCGAACGGCTGGATTTCACGACGCTCGACCACGGCACGGGCCATGCGCCCGGCGAAGCGCTCTTCGCCGTACTCCTTGAACACACGGGCAATTTCTTCGTGGGGTGCGGTGGCGATGAACTGCGCAGCACTGATGCCCCGGGTGGGGTCCATGCGCATGTCGAGGGGGCCGTCGTTCATGAAGCTGAAGCCGCGCTCCGGGTCATCGAGCTGAGGCGAGGACACGCCCAGGTCGAGCAGAACCCCGGCCACCTTGCCTGCCATGCCGCGCTCGGCCACTTCCGCGCCCAGCTCGGCAAAGCTGCGCTGTACAACGACAAAGCGGCCGTCTTCGGCCGCTAGCGCTTGCCCGGTGGCAATCGCTTGAGGGTCTTTGTCGAACCCGAGGAGTTTTCCGTCGGACCCGAGCTGGCTGAGTATCAACCGACTGTGCCCGCCCCTGCCGAACGTACCGTCCAGATAGCAGCCATCCGCGCGTACGGCGAGAGCCTCAACGGCTTCGTCGAGCAGTACGGTGATGTGGTTAAAGCCGCTATCAATAGTCACAGGATCAAATCACGCAGTTCATCAGGCATGGCGCCCGGTTGTTGAATAGCCGCCAGGTCAGCTGCAGCCACAGCATCCCAGGCATCTTCGTCCCACAATTGGAACTTGTTCAGTTGGCCCACCAGCATCGCGCGCTTATCCAGCTTGGCGTACTCGCGCAAACGCGGCGGCACCAGAAAACGACCACTGCCATCGAGTTCGAGGTCGACGGCATTACCGATCAGCAAACGCTGCAGGCGGCGGTTCTCTTCACGCAATGAAGGCAAGGCGCGCAACTTGGTTTCGATCAACTCCCACTCATCGAGCGGGTAAACGCATAAACAGGGATCAACGGCATCGATCGTGATGATCAACTGTCCGGAACTTCGCGAAATGAGCTCGTCACGATACCGGCTCGGCATGGCGAGACGGCCTTTTGCATCGAGACTGATAGCGTTAGCTCCGCGAAACACAGATGCATTTCTCCAAATTTTAGCGTTTTACGTTCAAAAAACCCACTTTGTGCCACTTTCCGCCACTTGCGCACACTATAGGAATGCGCCCACCACACCGTCAAGGCGCGGATTCAAGGAAAAGCCTTACAGAACGGAGATTTAGGAGCGTAAAAGGAGGAGAAACAGGAGTTCGGAGATGATTTTCGCCCGGCAACTGCAAATAACTCAGAGAGCTATAGCGCGAAGTTAAAGTAATTTATTAAGAGTAAGATTTTTTTGGTATTACGAAGATGTATCTGCCAATGATTCGGCAGCGGGGGATTCTTGCGCTACTACCGGGTTTCTGCTCGAGATTCGGACAGAAGGAAAAAGGTGGAGAGTCGATCTATAAGCCGGGTTCTGTCTTGAACAGTCATTCGTCTACGATGGCCATCACTGGACATCTTTAGCAACCTACCCGGTCCCAGCGCGGGCCACGCCTTGGGACCCTATTTGGTCTTGCTCCAAGTGGGGTTTACCTAGCCACGAACTGTTGCCAGACGTGCGGTGCGCTCTTACCGCACCTTTTCACCCTTACCGGCACCGAAGTGCTTAGGCGGTTATTTTCTGTGGCACTTTCCGTAGGCTCACGCCTCCCAGGCATTACCTGGCACTTCGCCCTATGGAGCCCGGACTTTCCTCCCCCCTCTAATTTTCATAGAGGGCAGCGACTGTCCAATCGACTCTCCGCCGCGCAGGTTAACGGCACGGCGCACTTAGAACAAGTACTAAAAGTACAGCATTGCCATCATCTTCAGACGAAATGCCGGCTCAACCCCGGAACTATTCAGCCTTCTGTTTATCCAGCGCCACCTGATACAACACATTTTTGCGCACGCCGGTGATTTCCGCCGCCAGCGCCGCGGCGCGCTTGAGGGGCATCTCCTTAAGCAGCAGGTCCAGGATACGCAAGGCTTCGCTACTCACGGCATCTTCACTCTCCGGCGCCGTCCAGCCCGCGACCAGCACCACGCATTCGCCACGTTGCTGGTTGCTGTCGCCCTCGACGAAGGCGCGCAGCGCTTCCAGCGGCAAGCCCTTCAAGGTTTCAAACGTCTTGGTCAGTTCCCGGGCCAGTAACGCCACGCGCTCGCCGCCAAATACCGACTCCATGTCCTGCAGACATTCAAGGATGCGGTGTGGCGCTTCATAGAAGATCAACGTGCGGGGCTCTTCTTTCAGCGCCTGAAGACGCGCGCGACGCCCTACCGCCTTGGCCGGCAGAAAACCTTCGAAAATGAAGCGGTCAGACGGCAGGCCCGCCGCCGATAACGCCGCGATCAGCGCGCACGCCCCCGGAACGGGTACTACATTGATACCAGCGGCGCGCGCTTGGCGTACCAAGTGATAGCCGGGGTCGGAGATGAGCGGCGTGCCGGCATCGGAGATCAGCGCCACATCATCGCCAGCCAGCAGGCGCGTAATAAAACGGCTGCCCTCTTCACGTTCGTTGTGCTCGTGGCAGGCCGCAAGTGGCGTACCGATACCAAAATGCTGCATCAGCCGCTGGGAGTGGCGCGTGTCTTCCGCCGCGATCAGCTTCACCTCGCGCAACACTTTCAATGCCCGCGCACTGATGTCGTCCAGGTTGCCAATGGGCGTCGCCACCACAAAAAGCGAGCCAGCAGTGGAATTCAAAGGACCTGGAGCAGTCAAAACGCACACCTCGACGGTTGGGAAAAGTCGCATTGTAGCGCGTAGACGCCTCGATAATATGCCCACAAGGTCAGCCGTCGATGGGGGCTCGCAACATTTCCACGACCTAAATAGACGGTTTCACGCCAGCAACATCGCGCCTGGGCCAGTGCTTGGGTACACTTCCACACTAATTTGATCGGTATCAGGAACACTTACATGATCGCTTGCCTGCGGCTGCTCTCCGCCCTCTGCCTCGCTGCCTTGCTGGCCGCTTGCGCCAGCTCGCCCTCGTCCAGCCTTGGCGACCTTCCACGAACCCCGGACGCCAGTATCGAGCAACTGCTCGAACAGGCCACCAGCGCCAAGACGCCAGAAAAGGCCGCATTGCTGCGTTTGAGTGCAGCGGATATGGCCTTCCACCAGAACAACCCGGCCCGCTCGTCGCAGATTCTTGCGCAGGTGCCACTGGATGTTCTCAAGCCTGCAGCGCAAGTGTACGCCAGCACCCTGGCCGCCGAACTGGCCATGGCGCGCAACCAGCCCAAGGCCGCGCTGACCGCCTTGAACCACCCGAGCTTGCAGAACCTGAAGGACTTGCCAGCCGACCAGCAGGTCCGCACCGGCACTGTTCATGCCCGCGCCTATGAAGCCGACGGCCAGACCCTGGCCGCCGCCCGTGAGCGCGTCGCTCTGGCCCCCCTGCTCAGCGGTGACGCCGCCAAAAGCAATCACGAAGCCATCTGGACCCTGATTGCCGCGCTGCCTGCCGAACAATTGCAGGCCTCCGGCAATCCGGAACTGGACGGATGGATCACCCTGGCCCAGGCGGTCAAGGGCGCCGGCACCCTGGAGCAGCAGCAGGAGGCCATCGACACCTGGCGCGCGCGGAACCCGGGGCATCCAGCTGCGGTGCAACTGCCTTTGCCGCTGACCAAGCTGAAGGAGCTGACCACCCAGCCGCTGAACAAGATCGCCCTGCTGCTGCCTCAGGAGGGCCCTCTGGCCTCCGTCGGCAAAGCCCTGCGTGAAGGGTTCATGGCCGCCCACTACCAGGCTGAACAAGCCGGGCAGAAGCCGCCGGCCATCGAGTTCTACGACAGTTCACGCCTGAACGCGCTCGACGACTTCTATGCCAAGGCCCAGGCCGCCGGCGTGCAACTGGTCGTCGGCCCGCTGGAGAAACCGCTGGTCAAGCAACTCAGTGCACGCGGGCAACTGCCGATCACCACCCTGGCATTGAACTACAGCGAAATCGATAACAACCCACCCCAATTGTTCCAGTTCGGTCTGGCGGCTGAAGACGAAGCACGCGAAGTATCGCGTCGCGCCCGTGCCGACGGCCTGCACCGTGCCGCTGCCATGGTGCCCCGCGGCGAATGGGGCGAGCGCGTCTATAAAGCCTTCCGCCAGGACTGGGAAGCCAATGGCGGTACCGTCCTGGGCGTCGAGTATGTCGATCAGCCGGTGGCCCTTGCCCAGCAGATCGCCGACCTGTTCCAGTTGCGCAAGAGCGAAGGCCGCGCCAAGAGCCTGCAAAGCACTGTCGGCACCGATGTTGCCGCACAGCCTTCGCGTCGCCAGGACATCGAGATGATCTTCCTGGCCGTGCCTCCGCAGCTGGCCCAGCAGATCAAGCCGACCCTGAACTTCCAGTACGCCGGTGACGTACCTGTCTACGCAACTTCCCATGTGTTCAGCGCCAGCGGCGACAAGAACCAGTACCTGGACATGACCAACGTGATGTTCTGCGAAACCCCTTGGCTGCTCAACACCACGGATCCACTGCGCAACCAGGTTGCCGCGCAATGGCCGCAAGCCAATAGCAGCCTCGGTCGCCTGTATGCGATGGGCGTCGACGCCTACCGCCTGGCCCCCCGCCTGGGTCAGCTCAAGGCGCTGCCGGACACCCGTGTCGATGGCCTCTCCGGCAGCCTGGGTGTCGGCACCCACCAGCGTGTTGACCGCCAGATGCCGTGGGCGAAGTTCGTCGGTGGCGAAGTCCAGCGCCTGCCCGACACCCCGCGCTGATGCCTGAGCGTCCCGACGCCAACCGCGGCAAGGAAGCCGAACGTCAAGCGCTCCATTACTTGCAACAACAAGGTCTGCGCCTGCTGGCGCAGAACTGGTTGTGTAAACGCGGCGAGCTTGATCTGGTCATGCTTGACGGCGATACAGTAGTATTCGTCGAAGTCCGCTACAGAAAACACGCACAATGGGGTGGCGCGCTCGCCAGTATCGACGAGCGCAAGCGTCAGAAACTGATACTCGCCGCGCAGTTTTTCCTGCACGAAGAGCATCGCTGGGCTGACGCTCCCTGCCGTTTCGATGTGGTTGCCATACAAAGCACACCGTCTGGCCAGACTGATCTGAGTTGGCTCAAAGAGGCCTTCGACAGCTGATTTTCCGGACATTTTCACCCCACACTTTTGCTCTTTGCTTTGCGGGCTGCACATTTCCGTGCTGAAGAGCCGCGCTACTTAAGGTCACACAGATGGACATGCAATCCCGAATTCGCCAGCTTTTCCAGGCCAGCATCGACACCAAGCAACAGGCGATGGACGTACTTGCACCGCACATCGAGCAAGCCAGTCAAGTCATGGTCAATGCCCTGCTCAACGAAGGCAAAATGCTTTCGTGCGGCAACGGCGGTTCGGCCGGCGATGCCCAGCACTTTTCATCCGAACTGCTCAACCGTTTCGAACGCGAGCGTCCGAGCCTGCCGGCCATCGCCTTGACCACCGACTCGTCAACGATCACCTCGATCGCCAACGACTACAGCTACAACGAAGTCTTCTCCAAGCAGATTCGTGCCCTTGGTCAACCGGGCGATGTACTGCTGGCGATTTCCACCAGCGGCAACTCGGCGAATATTATTCAGGCGATCCAGGCCGCACATGATCGCGAAATGATTGTCGTAGCATTGACCGGGCGCGACGGCGGCGGCATGGCCTCGTTGCTGCTGCCCGAGGACGTGGAAATTCGCGTCCCGGCCAACGTCACCGCACGTATCCAGGAAGTCCACCTGCTGGCGATCCACTGCCTGTGCGATCTGATCGACAGCCAACTGTTCGGGAGTGAAGAATGACCGTTAATCGCCTTAGCCTTTTGGCCATCACGCTGTGCCTCGCTATCAGCGGTTGCAGCACGGCAATCACCGCAACACGCGACACCCCCATCGAGGACGACAAAGGCACCCGCACCTTTGGCAGCAAGATCGATGATTCCCTGATCGAGACCAAGGTCGAAGTCAACGTGGCCAAGGCGGCCCCCGACCTGGGCAACGGTGCCTCGCGCATCGTCGTGACCAGCTTCAACGGTGTGGTGCTGCTCGCCGGCCAGACACCGCGTGCCGACCTCAAGGCCCAGGCCGAGCAAGCCGCCTCGGCGGTACAACGGGTCAAGAAGGTCCACAACGAATTGCAGGTGATGGACCCGATCACCCTGCTGGCTATCAGCAATGACGCCCTGCTGACGACCAAGATCAAGACGCAGATGCTCACCGATAGCGCTATTCCGGGCTCGCGCATCAAAGTCGTCACCGACAACGGCATCGTCTACCTGATGGGCCTGCTGACCCAGGCCGAGGCTACCCGTGCAGCCAATTTGGTGCAGGGCGTGTCGGGCGTACAGAAGATCGTGAAGGTGTTCGAATACATCGATTGATCCAGGCAACAGCCACAAAAAAGGGCGCCGTGCATGAACTGCACGGCGCCCTTTTTCATTGAGGCTGTTTATTGGTACTGGGAGTACGGGTTGCCCTGGAACTGGTTGTTCTGCTGCGGCGCCTGCTGCTGGGCACCGGGCTGACCGTATTGCTGGCCAGGGATCGGGCCGAGGTTCACCTCGACACGACGGTTCTGGGCACGCCCGTTGACGTCGGCGTTGCTGGCAATCGGATTATCCGGGCCGGCACCACGGGAACTCAGGTTGGTCGGACTGACACCTTGCGAAGTCAGGTAGTTGGCCACGCTCTGCGCACGACGCTGGGACAGGTCCATGTTCAACTGGCGACTGCCGGTGCTGTCGGTGTAGCCAACGATCTGGATGGTGTTCTGGTTGAACTGCTTGAGCGAGTTGGCCAGGTTGTTCAACGGCTGGTAGAAGCTGCTGGAGATCGCATCCGAGTTGGTGGCGAAGGTGATGTTGCCCGGCATGATCAGCTTGATCTGGTCACCCTGGCGCTGCACTTCAACGCCGGTGTTGGCCATGCTTTCACGCAGCTTCTTTTCCTGCTGGTCGGCGTAGTAGCCGTAGCCCGCCGCACCGATACCCGCAACCGCCGCGCCGATCAGCGCGCCCTTGCCACGATTGTTGTGGTCGATTGCGGCACCGGCCAAGGCACCGGCCAGGGCACCCAGGCCACCGTACTTGGCGGTTTTGCTGATACCGCCCGATTCGTTATTTGCCTGCCCCTGGCTGCCGTCATAAGGATTAGGTGTGGCGCAACCCGATAACAGGGCCACGGCGGTAGCAACAACAAGAAGACGACGCGGAGTAAACATGAAGGGAGCTCCTACTTTTGCATTCTGTGGCGCAAAGGACATTGGCAATGGACCCGTGCCGAGCTTGGAACGCGATAAACGGCAAAAATTCCGTGCCCGCCACCAAACACTGACCCCCATCGCCGCTACAGAAACCGTAGCAGACGCAGGCTGAACGCGACCTGTGTTTTTGCTACGACGATTCTCCGTGGAGAACAGCGCTGGTCCCTGGATTATTCCCACACCAACCTTCAGGCCCGCACAAACGGGTTCTCGCGCATCTCATCCCCGAGGCGGGTATCGGGCCCGTGCCCGGCCACGACCGTCGCGCCTTCATCCAAGGTGTAGAGCCGTTGCTTGATCGAACGCACGATGGTCGCCTGGTCGCCGCCCCATAGGTCGGTACGCCCCACTCCACGCCGAAACAGCGTATCGCCGGCTATCAACAATTTGGCATCGGCGAACCAGAAGCTCATCGAGCCTGGCGTATGTCCAGGGGTATGGATGGCCACCCCGCAACCGCAGGCCAGCTCCTCGTCATGCTCCAGCCAACGGTCAGGCGACGGCACCGGGGTGTAGGGCACGCGAAACATCTGGCATTGCATTTCCAGGTTGTCCCAGAGGAATTGATCCTCTTTGTGCAAGTGCAGGGTCGCGCCGGTCTTTTCCTTCATCTGGCCAGACGCTAGGAAGTGATCGAGGTGGGCATGGGTATGGATGATGCTCACCACCTTGAGCCCCAAGGCATCGAGCCGCGCGAGGATCAATTCAGGGTTGCCGCCCGGGTCGACCACAATGGCCTTTTTTGTGACCGGGTCGCCAATGATCGTGCAGTTGCACTGCAAGGGGCCGACGGGGAAGGTTTCGCGGATAAGTGTCGGCTGTACAGGTTCCATCAAGGGCCTCACGTGCAAATCATTGAATATTTGCGGACGATTGTCGCCAGATTGCCTGCACGAGTAAAACAGACAGGCTCAACCGATCAACCGCAGCTCCTGCGCCCTGGCTACCGCCTGCGTGCGCCGTTCCACACCCAGCTTGCTGTTGATGTGGCTGGCGTGGGTCTTGACCGTGTGCAAGGAGATAAACAGGCGGTTGCTGATTTCCTGGTTCGAGCAGCCCTGGGCGATCAATTGCAGCACCGCCAGTTCGCGTGCACTGAGGGTTTCGTGGGTGGACGCCGTATCGATCACCACATCTGCCGGCAACAGCGCCAGCAAGCTCTGACTCAGCAGGCCATGGGGGTCTTTGGCCAGTTGTTCGCGCATCCAGCCAGGATAATGCTCCAGCAGGCGCTGGAACGGTTGCAGCGCACCGCCGACACCCACTCCCAGCGCCCGAGCCAATACAGCGCGCGCTCTGGCGTCGTGCCCGCTCTCCAACAGCACGTGGGCCTGCTGGGTCAGCGCCATCAAGGCAATCATCTGGCGTCCGTTGCCCATTGCCTGGTTCGCCAGATCTTCCAGCCGCTGCAACGCAACAGCAGCCTGATGACGCGTGGCGTCCAGCGCAGCTTGCTGCAGCTCGATATGCTGCGGCAGGTGCGGGTGATATTCGGGCGCTGCGGCGGCGTGCTCACCGGTGTAGGTCTGCCCCAACCGCGTTAGCCAGGCGTCGGCCAGGTCGGTTCGGCCCTGGGCCAGCCAGAGATCGCACTTGATAAGGGTGATCATCGCCAGGTAGTAGATCGGCGGCACGTCCCAGATGTGCATCAAGCGCTCGGCCTCGGCCAGCTCGGCGAACGCCTTGGAAAAATCACCCTTGCGCCCCTCGAAGCTGGCGATCACGCAATGACCGATCAGCACGCTGATATCGCGACAGGCACGGGCTTCGGCAAGGCCGGCACGCAGTCGTGCAAGGCCAGCCTCGGGCTGGCAGCGCACCACCAGCAAAAAGCCTTCGTAGAGCGATAATCGGGCACGTACAGCGTACAAGCGCTGCGGTGCCAGGCCCTGCAAGCGCTGCAAGCCCTGACGCACTTCGTCGAGGGCTCGCAGGATTTCACCACGGGCCTGCAACACGCGAGCCCGATCGTAATGGGCCAGCGCCTCGAACAAGGGATTGCCTACGCGCTGCGCCAGCTCCAGGGATTCGCGGTTCAGGCCTCGGGCGCGCCACAGGTCGGCATCGACAATCGCCAGGTTGGACAACGTCGACAAGCACATCAACCGCTGCCCGTAACGCCGCTGCGGGAGGCTCTCCAGGGCCTCGCTGCAATAGCGTTGGGTCAACTCGCGATCCCCGCGCCCCCGGGCGATGATCCCGCTCAGCGCCAGCCACTGCGCCAACATTGATTTTTGCGCAGTGGCCGAAGGTGCCGGCAGAAAACGGCTGAGGTAGCTGGACAACTCCTGCGCCGCATCCAGCTGGCAGGCCAGGCCCAGCGCCCAGCTATACAGCACGATCAGGCGTGGCGTGCTGATCAGCAGGCTGTCGGGCAAGTCCATTTTCCAGCGCAGCAACATGCCCACGTTCTGCTCGGCCAGCAATTGTTCTTCCGACAGGTTTTGCACCAGATTGGCCGCGACATCGAGATGGCCGGCACGCAGCGCCTGTTCCACCGCCTCATCGATCAGGCCCTGGGCGTTGAACCAACGACAGGCGCGCAGGTGCAGGCTGGCCGTCGGCAGCACGTGGCTGCTGGCACGTCGTGTGCGCAGCAGATCAGAAAAAAGATGGTGATAACGATACCAATGCCCCTGGTCGTCCAGCGGCACCAGGAACACTTGATGGGCTTGCAGGTAACGCAGGATTTCGGCGCTGTCGTGGGCTTCACGCACCGCGTCGCACAGTGCGCTGCAAAAACGGTCTTGCGGGGCTGTGTCGTATAAAAACGCCTGCACGTCGGTCGGCAGGCAGTCGATGACTTCTTCCAGCAAGTAATCGCGGATCAGCCCTTCCCCGCCGTGCAGGCTTTGCGGCAAGACGCCGTCGTTACCGGCCTCGGAGGCTGCCAGCAGCCAGAAACGCAGACCGGCGACCCAGCCCTCGCTGCGGCGGATCAGGTTGTCGAGGGCTTCCCCCCGTAAAGAGGTGCTGTGATGATCGAGCACAGCCAGAGATTCACCATGCGTCAGGCGCAAATCCTGCTCATACAGTTCCATCAGGTGGCGCGATAAACGCAGCCGCGCCAGATGCCAGTCCGGGCGCTGACGACTGGTGACCAAGACCACCAGACCATCAGGTAAATGATTGAGGAAGAACTGCAGGCAGCGGTCAAGCACCGGCCCTTGGGCCAGATGGTAGTCATCCAGCACCAGCAACAGCGGCGCGCGGGTGGACAGGTGCACCGCCAGCTCATCGAGCAGGCCATCGAGCCATTCTTCAAAGGCAAAGGGTTGGTGGCGCTGGCGCATCTTCAGCAGCCCCAGGGATTGGGCGCCAAGCTGCGGGAAGTATTGCTGCAAGCCGTCGAGCAGACGTTCCAGAAAACGTCCGGGGTCGTTGTCACGCGGGCTAAGGCCCAGCCACAGGCTTTGCCAATGGGCCGGCAGGCTTTGGCAGAATTCCACCGCCAATGAGCTCTTGCCGAACCCTGCGGGTGCACTGACCAGCAGCAACCGCCCTTCCAGCCCGGCGCTCAGCCGCTCGCACAAACGCGGGCGCGGCACATAGCCGTCAGGCAGCGGAGGCCTGTAGAAGCGACCTTCCAGGGTCGGAATTACCGCACTGGCAGGCCCCTGGATGCGGGACAGATCAGTCATCGCCGGGCTCTTGTAGAAGGCTGTGGTCGGCATTGCAGATGTCCGCAGACTAGCGGTAAAAGCGGCGAGGTTGTAGAGCTTTGCAACATTTGTCTGAAAAAGAACTGCGACAAGAAATCTCAACCCAAACAAATGTGGGAGCTGGACTTGCCCGCGATGCAGTCACCTTGGTCTGTCAGACCTACCGAGGTGATGTTATCGCAGGCAAGCCAGCTCCCACACAAGCCCGACTTCCGGATGGGCGATTTATCGCAGCTTAGCGAACCCCATCCTGACGCAGAGCCGCCGGGGTGAAGTCGCTGGTGGCGGCGGTGAAGCCGAAGTCATACGCCTGCTTCTCTTCGTTCTTCATGCCCAAGGCCAGGTAGCGACCGGACTGCAGGTCGTAGAGGGTTTCCAGGGCGTACCACGGCACTTGCTTGTCGTAGTAGTTCTCGGCATGGGCCTCGGCGACGCGCCACAGTTGGCCACGACCGTCGTAGTGGTCGATGACCGCCGCTTGCCAGGTGTCTTCGTCGATGAAGAAGTCACGCTTGGCATAGATGTGGCGCTGGCCTTCCTTCAAGGTGGCAACCACGTGCCAGACGCGGCGCAGCTCGTAACGTGCCAGGTCCTGGTTGATGTGGCCGGCCTTGATGATATCGGCGTACTTGAGCTTCGGATCGTCGATCTTGTAGCTGTTGGACGCAATGTAGATTTCTTTCTTGCCCTCCAGCTTCCAGTCGTAGCGGTCCGGTGCACCGTTGTACATGTCGAGGTTGTCGGAAGTACGCAGGCCGTCGGCGGCGGTACCCGGGCCGTCATAGGACACTTGCGGCGCCCGGCGCACACGGCGCTGGCCGGCGTTGTAGACCCAGGCCGAACGCGGCTCCTTCACCTGGTCCAGGGTTTCGTGCACCAGCAGCACACCACCGGCCAGACGCGCCGGCGCGGTCACTTGCTGCTTGAAGTAGAACAACACGTTGCCCGGGTTTTTCGGGTCGAAGTCCTTCATCTTGTCGCGGAACACGAACTGGTCTTTGAAATACACCAGGCTGAACGAGCCGTTGGTTTGCGGCGTGGCCTGGGTTACCAGACGCGTCACGCTGCCACCGCGATAACGGGTGATGTGGTTCCAGATCACTTCCACGCCGCTTTTTGGAATCGGGAACGGGATGGCGGTCTCGAAGTTCTCCAGACCGTTGCCGCCCGACACCAGGTTGGTGGTGGTGGCGTTCTTCTTGATGGCCGCGAACACATCCGCCGGCACGGTGGCGCCGCGATGGGTCGGATAGACCGGCATCTTGAAGGTTTCCGGGTAGCGCTTGAACATCGCGTACTGCCCCGGCGCCAGCTTGTCCTTGTACTGCTCGACGTTCGCGGCGGTGATGGTGAATTGCGGTTGCTCACTGGCGTAAGGGTTGGCCAGGAACCCGCGGGAATCGACCGCGCCGGCGTTGGTCGGCAGCGGCGACCACTTGGGAATGGTGCCCGCAGCGTTACCGGCCATCTCGGCGCCCATCGGCGTCAGGGTCGTGCCCAGTTTGGCGGCTTCATCCGCCGAGACTGCCGCCATGACGCTGCTCGCCAGGATCGACAGCCCAAGCACACCCACGTGCAACAGACTTTTAGTTATTTTCATGTTCTGGTCTTCCTGAAATACAAACTGCCAAAAAGTGTGTGCTTAGAAGTTCACGCCGAAGCTCAGGGCGACGAAGTCGCGGTCGTCCACGGTGCTGTAGTCGCCACCGAAGAAGTTGGTGTAGTTCAGGCTGGCGGTGTAGGTGTTCTGGTATTCCGCATCCAGCCCCAGGCTGACCGCTTTACGACCTTCTTCGAAGTTGGCGCCAGGACCTGGCGAATAACCTTTGACGTCATGGGACCAGGCAATGCTTGGCTTGAGGTTCACACCGGCGAATACGTCCGGGTATTCCCAGATCGCACGGCCACGGTAGCCCCACGAGGTAGACGTGGTGAAGCCGTCGTTGTTGCAGTTACTGGAGACGTTGCTGGCATCGGCACCCGGGCCGGCACCGGCGATGGTCCGTCCGTTAAGCGTCGGGCAGAAACCATTGGCCAGTGTGCCAGGACCGAACACTGGGTCGCGGCCGTAACGCACATCGTTTTTGCTTTCCAGGCCACCCACGTGGGTAATCCCGACCTCACCCACCAACGTCAGGCGGCTGGCGCCCATGACCTGATCGAAGAAGTGCGTGAGCGTAGTCTGGAACTGGGTGATTTCCTTGCGGTTGTAGCCGTGCAGGAGCTGACCTGGCGAGCCCTTGATGATCGAAGCATCACCCAGGCCCGGCAGAGGCGTCACACCGGCGTACAGAATGTCGGTGGAACTGATTTGCACCGGTGCGTTCGGGCGATAGCTCAATTCACCACTCCATGCCGTGCCGGTAGGCAAGGTGGTGGAGAAGCTCAGGCCGTAGAGGCGGATGTCTTCCGGGTACTCCATGAAGTAGCGGGAGTTGCCTGCCACCACCAAAGGTGCCAACTGACCCAGAGGAATCGCGCTGTTGAACGCTGCCTGGGAAGCGGCCTGCGCACTGAAGATCGGTGCACGGCTGTGGTAGTTCATGAAATACGCGCCGAACTCGGTGTCCAGCGGTTCGAAGTTGTAATGCAGCGCTGCGCCCCACTGGCCGCTGTCACGGGCATCATCGTCACCGCCACGGCGAACCAGCACACCTTCGTTGTTGATGTCGACGCCACGGGCAGCCAGTGCCGGCAGGAATGCCGCCGGAATGGTCGAGCGCTTGTTCAGCACCCGCAGGTTGTTGGTGCAGCCATCGGACACGATATCGGGCTGCGAGAAGAACGTGCCGCAGTTGTCGGTAACCGTCTGGTCCCATTCCAACTGATAGAACGCTTCGGCCGACAGGTTATCGGTCAGGGTTTGCGACACATAGAACATGTTGACCGGAATCAAGCCTTCCTTGATTTCGGCCCCCGGACGACGGAATGCCGACACGTCGATCGGGTTGATGGAGTTGATGCCGCCGCCGATGAAGGTACTTTCACCCCAGCTCACCACCTGCTTGCCGAAACGCACGTTGCCCGGCAGATCGGCAATGTTGTAGTTGTGGTAGATGAAGGCATCGAGGATCTGCCCGCCGGAGGACTTGGCGCCTTCCTTGCGATTGTTGTCGCTGATGTCCTTGAACGGCCGGCTTTCGTCCTTGAGTTCGAAGTCGTACCAGTACTTGCCGCGCACGAACACGCCGGTGTCGCCGTATTTCAGTTCCAGGTCATGAATGCCCTTGAAGATCTTCGAGAACGTCTCCCCACGCTTGAAGTTCAAGTGGCCGTCATCGGAGGTCTGGGACAGCCCCTTGCCGCCATTGTTGACGCCGATCAGGTCGCGATTGGGCTTGGCTGTGGACCAGCTGGCACCCACGGACAGGGAGGAGTCGAAACTCCCTTCGATTTCACCGATATTGAAACTGACGCCGAATGCGGGCCCGGCGAGCGTAGAGGCGAGACTGACGGCCAGGGGCAGTCTTGCCCGGCGCCAGAACTGGTTTACTGAGGTCATCGACGCTACTCCATGTGCATTATTGTTATGGCAGTGAGTTCTTTGTGTGATGCATGTAACGGCCGGAATACAACGATTCCAATGCCGCTCGGCAACCAGGCCCCCTTGGCCCGACGCGGAACATCCGTGAAAAACTCTGGGAGGGACTATAGCCAGCAAGGGGTACCGCTTGATCCCTCTAAAGTGTGATTTGCATCACCAACCCGTCTGCCACAGCCCTTTCGCCATATCGGCAACAGCCGACGCGGGAAGGATGGCTGAAAATCGGCAAATCACAAGTGAAGGCGCAAGATAGAGCATTGCCGTGCCACACGGGCACGGCAGATGGGCTCAGAGGGTAGACAGGAATGTGCTGTTGTTGGCCTGCCATTCGACGATGTCAACGCGGATACGTTTTTTGTCGAGCTTGCCGACGCTGGTCTTGGGAATTTCCGTAACAACGGCAATCTGGCTCGGGATCGCCCACTTACTCAGGTGGCCCAACTCCACGAATGGCTTGAGGTGTTCCTTGAGCACACGGGCGTCTATCTCGTGGCCATCACGCACCACCAGCAGCGCAAACGGGCGCTCCCCCCACTGCGGGTCGGCGATGCCCACCACCGCTACTTCGCGTACCGCCGGGTGGCGGCTGACCAGGTCTTCAAGGGCCAGGGACGAGATCCACTCGCCCCCGGTCTTGATCACATCCTTGATGCGGTCGCGAATATCGATCACGCCGAACGCGTCCAGCGTGGCCACGTCACCGGTGTGCATCCAGCCACCTTCCCACAGCTCGGCGCCCTTCTGCGGCTCATTGAAATAGCCCTCGGTCAGCCACGGCGCGCGCAGCACCAACTCACCCTGGGACTCGCCATCGGCGGGCAGGAAGTTGCCGTCGCTGTCGATGATCGCCGCCTCCACCAGCGGCCCCGGCACGCCGGCCTTGATGCGGTAGGTGGTGCGTTCGTCTTCGCTGCCGGCCATCAATTCTTCGTTGAGATGGGCGCAGGACACCAGCGGCCCGGTCTCGGACATGCCGTAGGCGGCGGTCAGCTGAATGCCGCGCGCCTTGGACGCTTCGTACAGGGAACGATTGAGCGCACTGCCGCCGATTACGATTTTCCAGCCGGCAAAATCCACGCCCTGGGCGGCCTTGGCATTGAGCACCATCTGCAGGATCGTCGGCACGCAATGGGAGAGGGTGACCTTTTCCTTGCGCCACAGCTCAACCAGGTATTCAGGATCGTAACGGCCCGGGTAGACCTGTTTCAGCCCGAGCATGGTCGCCACGTAAGGCAGACCCCAGGCATGCACGTGGAACATCGGCGTGATCGGCATGTACACGTCATTGGTGCCCAGCAATCGCACGCTGTCGACGCTGCCCATGATGGTCGCCACGCCCATGGTGTGCAGCACCAATTGGCGATGGGTGAAGTACACACCCTTGGGGTTGCCAGTGGTGCCGGTGGTGTAGAAGGTGGTGGCGACCGAATTTTCGTCGAAGTCCTGGAAGTCGTACCTGGAACTGGCGGCGGCCAGCAGGGTTTCGTACTCGCCGACCAGGCCGGGCAGCTCGGCGGTCTTGCTGTCGCCGTCGGTGAGCAGCAAGGTCTTGTCGACCGTGGTCAGGTGCCCGGCGATGGCCTGGTAAAGCCCCACGAATTCGCTGTTGACCAGCACGAAGCGGTCCTCGGCGTGGTTCATGGTGTAGAGAATCTGTTCCGGCGACAGCCGCACGTTGATGGTGTGGATCACCGCGCCGATCATCGGGATGGCGAACATGCACTCCAGGTAACGGTGGCTGTCCCAATCCATCACCGCCACCGTATCGCCGGCCTTGACGCCGGCCTCGGTCAAGACATTGGCCAGGCGCGCCACCCGTTCGACCAGCGTGGGATAGGTGTAGCGCAGTTTGTCACGGTAGATGATTTCCCGGGTCTTCTCGTAGCGTGTCCCGGACATCAACAGACGCTTGATCAACAGCGGGTATTGGTACGCACCTTCGGCGGGCGGAATGACACGGGTCTGCAACATACGAATCCCTTTTCTGACTGCACGGTCTTGGCTTGAAGACCTGCACTTTAGAGACGTTATGTTTCAACCAAATCAGCCAAAGGAATGATTTGCAGAGCCCGACAAATGCTAGCCTTGAGCCACTATCACAACCTCACACAGGCTCCCTGTGGGAGCTGGCTTGCCTGCGATGGCATCGCCTCGTGACAACTGACGTCACCGAGTCGCCTGCATCGCGGGCAAGCCCGGCTCCCACCTGGCCCGCGCCCACTTAAGAGCACGGTAGCCTCCCGTAGCTACTTCATGCTGGTAAACGCCAGCTTCACCCCAATCGCAATCAACACCGCCCCCATGGTGCGGTCGAACCAGTGCCCCATGCGTGCAAACCCGGCGCGCACGCGCTGCTGGCTGAACAGCATGGCCACCAGGCAGAACCACAGCGCCGTCGCCACCGCCAGGTACACCCCGTAACCGGCCTGGATCGCCAGCGGTGTGTGCGGGTTGATTACCACGGTGAACAACGACAGGAAGAACAGCGTGGCCTTGGGGTTCAAGCCATTGGTCACGAAGCCTGCGGTAAACGCGCCACGCGGAGTGCGCTCGCCCGCCTCGCGGTGCAGCTCGCCGTCGGCGGTTGGTTTGGCCGGCTGCGCGCGCAGGGCCTTGAAGCCGATGTACAGCAGGTAGGCGGCGGCGGCCCACTTGAGCGCGTTGAACAACACGATGGACTGGGACACGATCAAGCCGATGCCGAGCAACGAATAGCCTACGTGCAAGAAAATCGCCGTGCCAACACCCAGGGCAGTCCAGGTGCCGGCGCGACGGCCATGGGTCACGCTCTCGCGCACCACCACGGCGAAATCCGGTCCGGGACTGGCCACCGCCAACAAGTGAATCAGCGCTACGGTCAAAAACTCGGCGACGTACATGCTCACTCCCATTGAGTAACTGATTATTTCATCTGATAGGCTCGGCAGATTACGCCTTAGAACCCTGCCGCAAAAGGTACAGTTGATGACGAACAATCGCCGCGCCGTCTTCCTCGATCACCCCTCCCTGGACCTGGGAGACCTCGACCTCAGCGAGCTGCGCAACAGCTTCAGCGACTTGCAGTTGTTTTCCGACACCACGCCCCGGAACGTCACGGCGCGCGTGCAGGGCGCCCAGGTGGTCATCAGCAACAAGATCACTCTAAACGCCGAAACCCTGGCAGCCTGCCCCGATTTGAAGCTGATTCTGGTCTCGGCCACCGGCACCAACAACGTCGACCTCGAAGCCGCCCGTACCCACGGCATCACCGTGAGCAACTGCCAGGGCTACGGCACGCCGTCGGTGGCGCAGCACACGCTCATGCTGCTGCTCAACCTGGCGACGCGGCTGAAGGACTATCAGCGCGATGTGGCTGCCGGCAAATGGCAGCAAGCCCGGCAGTTCTGCCTGTTGGATTACCCGATTGTCGAGCTGGAAGGCAAAACCCTGGGCCTGCTCGGCCACGGAGAACTGGGCAGTGCCGTGGCGCGTCTGGCTGAAGCCTTTGGCATGCGCGTGGTACTCGGTGCGATCCCCGGGCGCCCTGCCCGGCCCGACCGCGTGCCGCTGGACCAGCTACTGGCGCAGGTCGACGCCCTCACCCTGCACTGCCCGCTCAACGAACACACCCGCGACTTTATCGGCGCCCGCGAACTGGCCTTGCTCAAGCCAGGCGCATTCATCATCAACACTGCACGCGGTGGCCTGATCAACGAACAGGCACTGGCCGACGCCCTGCGTAGCGGTCATCTGGGCGGGGCCGCCACCGATGTGCTGAGCGTGGAACCGCCGGTCAATGGCAACCCACTGCTGGCGGGCGATATCCCACGGCTGATCGTCACGCCGCACAACGCCTGGGGCAGCCGCGAAGCGCGGCAACGTATCGTCGGTCAACTGACGGAAAACGCCCGAGGCTTTTTCGCCGGCGCCCCCCTGCGCGTCGTGAGTTGATAAACTGCGCGCCTTTTTCAAGGAGCAGACCATGGATCCGCGCAGTGAAGTACTGCTTCGTCAGGCCGAACTTTTTCAAGGCAACCTGCTGTTGGTGGGGTTGCCCGCCGACGACCTGCTGGGGCGCCTGCCCAATGCCCATGGCTGGTGCTGGCATGCCGGCGACCAGGCCGCGCTCGACGCACGCTTCCCCGGACGCAGCCAGTTCGGCGTAACGGCACCGCAGCGCCCGTTCGATGCGGCGGTGATCTTCCTGCCCAAGTCCAAGGATCTCACCGACTACCTGCTCAACGCCGTGGCCGCACGCCTGCCCGGCGCCGAATTGTTCTTGGTGGGCGAGAAAAAAGCCGGGATCGAAAGTGCTTCCAAGCAGATGACGCCCTTCGGCAAACCGCGCAAGCTCGACAGCGCGCGGCATTGCCAGCTGTGGCAAGTCACTGTGGTCAATGCTCCGCAGGCGGTCGAGCTGGAGAGCCTGGCCCAGGTCTTCGAGGTGCCGCTGGCCGAGGGCCCATTGAAGGTGGTGAGCCTGCCGGGCGTGTTCAGCCATGGGCGGCTGGATCGTGGCACCGAGCTGCTGCTGGAACATCTGGACAAACTGCCCGGCGGGCACCTGCTGGACTTTGGTTGCGGCGCTGGCGTGCTGGGGGCTGCGGTCAAACGTCGCTACCCGCACAATACCGTGACGATGCTGGACGTGGACGCCTTCGCCGCCGCCAGCAGCCGCCTGACCCTGGCCGCCAATGGTCTGGAAGCCGACGTGTTGACCGGTGATGGCATCGACGCCGCCCCCCTCGGTTTGAACACCATCCTGAGCAACCCACCGTTCCACGTCGGGGTGCACACCGATTATTTCGCCACGGAAAACCTGCTGCGAAAAGCGGCGAAACACCTGGCAAAAGGCGGCGAACTTCGCCTGGTTGCCAACAGCTTCCTGAAATACCAACCGTTGATCGAAGAACATCTGGGCACGTGTGCGATCAAGGCCGAGGGCAACGGTTTTCGTATCTACCGTGCGAAGCGCGACTGACGGGCGTTTGAAAAAGAAGGCTTGCCGAATGGCATTTGGCTAGGCAGAATCCGCTCCGTCCTAGGGGAGTAGTCTCCCACGAGCGCCACGCTCGTCCGGCGTACGTCAACATACTTGGTCAGCAGACCATGGCGTATGCGACCCAGGAGTCCGCACAGACGGACCGGGGTTTGACAAGACCTATGACACGCACACCTTACCCGGGGCGGGAAGGCTGTACGTGTCATAGCCGTGTCGACCCGCCCCTGGAAACTACCTGATGCTGGATTCACTACTCGTTCCTACCGCAATCGTTGCCTTGGCCGAAATCGGCGACAAGACGCAACTGCTTGCGCTCATCCTTGCCGCACGCTTTCGCAAACCTTGGCCGATCATCGCCGGCATCGTCGCCGCGACCCTGGCCAACCATGCGGCCGCCGGTGCCGTGGGGGCCTGGTTCGGAAGTTTCTTCTCGGATGCGGTGCTGCACTGGATCCTGGCAGCGAGCTTCTGCGCCACGGCGCTGTGGACGCTGGTGCCGGACAAGCTCGACGACGACGAAGCCAGCACCACGCGCAAATTCGGCCCATTCCTCACCACGCTGATCGCGTTCTTCCTCGCGGAGATCGGTGACAAGACCCAGATCGCCACGGTGATGCTGGCGGCGCAATACCCGGAACTGTGGCTGGTGATTATCGGGACCACGGCAGGCATGCTGATTGCCAACGTGCCGGTGGTTTTGGCGGGGAATTTTGCGGCGGAGAAACTGCCCTTGACCTTGATTCGCCGGTTGGCGGCGTCGGCGTTCTTCATCCTGGCGGTAGTGGCGGTGTACAAGGCCATGCAGAGCAGCGGCTGGATCTAAGGCTGCAAACCCGATCCCTGTGGGAGCTGGCTTGCCTGCGATGGCAGCAACCCGGTGCAACTGAAACACCGAGCCGCCTGCATCGCGGGCAAGCCCGGCTCCCACATTGATCTGCGTTAACTCAGGATTTTTTTGCCTGCTGGTACAGCGGCATCACCTTCGGAATCGCCGCCTGCAACGAGGCGATTCGGCTGTCAGAAGCCGGGTGGGTACTCATGAACTCCGGCGGTGCGCCTTCCGAGGCCTTGGCCATCTTGTTCCACAGTGTGATGGCCGCATTCGGGTTGTAACCGGCGCGAGCGGCCAGCTCCAGGCCAATCAGGTCGGCTTCGTTTTCATTGCTGCGGCTGTTGGGCAAGGTCATGCCGTAGTTGGCCACCGTGTCCGCCAGTGCCAGGCTGTCCTGCCCAAGGCCGAACAACGCACCCGCACCCTGCTTGGCCATCTCGATACCGTAGGCCTTGGACATCGCTTCGCGGCCATGCTCGCGCAAGGCGTGGGCGATTTCATGGCCCATCACGGCAGCCAGCTCGTCATCGGTCAGCTTGAGGTTGTCGATCAAGGCGCTGTACACAAAGATCTTGCCACCTGGCCCGCAGTTGGCGTTCATCTCGTCGCTCTTGATCAGGTTCACTTCCCACTTCCACTGCGCGGCGTCCGCACGGAAGCTCGGTGCCTGGGCGATCAGGCGGTTGGCAATGGCCTGCACCCGCTTGGCGTTGGTGCTGGTCTTGTCCACCAGGCCCTTGCCGCTGGCTTCACCCAGGGTCTGCTGATACGACTGGGCGTACATCTGGTCGACTTCCTGGCTCGACAACATGCTGAACATGTATTGCTTGCGCTCAACGCCGACCGCACCGCCGCTGGTGGTATTAACCGACTGGCAGCCGGCCAGCAACATCGCTGCAACCAGCCCGGTAACGGCCGCTGGCTTCTTCATGCCTTTCATATTCATGAGACTCTCCCTGAAAACCTGGCGCGTATCCTAGGCGTTCATTTATATCCACGCCAGATACACCAGACGTTTAACCGCTGACTTTCAGATACATCCCACACTTCAACAGCGGCGGCGAGCATCCAATTTGCGACATGCCGCAGTATTTTGTAGGACAAACCCTATAACCACCGACTCCGTGGCCGATACAAAAAAGCAGCCCATCTCTCCTGCGCCCGGAGCTTTCATGAAATTCAAGTCGATTCAGTTTTCTGTCGCGGCCCTGGCCGGGGCCATTGTCCTGAGCGTAGTCGCGGTCCTGGTGCTCTACGCCTTGTTTGCCGGCGCCCGGACGCAAGAGATGGTGCAGGAACGCACCCAGGTGCAATTCGAACAGATCATCGAACAACGCCTCACGGCGCTGGCGCAAACCCAGGCCACGCTGATCCAGCGTGAACTGGAAGCGCCGCTGGTCACCGCCAAAAGCCTGGCCACCGCCAACGCCCTACTCGGCATGAAAGACGCCAAGGGCGAGCCGGCCCTGGCGATCAGTCGCGAACAACTGATCAACCTGCTGCACGAAACCGTGGTGCGCAACCCGAAAATCCTCGGCGCCTACATCGGCTGGGAAGCCAATGCCATCGACCACAACGATGCCGCGTACGTGAACAGTCCGGTGGTTGGCGTGGATGCCGACGGTCGCTTCATGCCATGGTGGTACCGCAACGCCGATGGCAGCCTGGGCCTGGATAAACTGGCCGACGTGGCCGACCAGAAAATCCTCTCCACCGGTGTACGCGCCAGCGAGTACTACCTGTGCTCCAAGGAAAACAAAAAGCCCTGCGCCATCGATCCCGCCCCGTACAAGGTGGGCAACGCCATGGTGATGCTCGCTTCGTTCATCGAGCCGATCATGATCGACGGTACTTTCCAGGGCATTGTCGGCGCCGACTTGTCGGTGAACTTCATCCAGGAAATGCTCACCAACGCCGATCAGAAGCTCTACAACGGCGCCGGCGAACTGGCCCTGATCTCCAGCAACGGGCGCCTGGTGGCCTATACCAAGGACGCCAGCAAACTGGGCGAAAAAGCCAGCGATCTGCTCGACAGCAACGAACTGGCCAACCTGGGCCAACTGAAGGTCGGCGAAGTGCGCTATGACATCGACAAGGTACACGGCCACATTGAGCTGTTCCTGCCGTTCAACATCGGCCAGGCCGAAGCGCGTTGGACCTTGATGCTGCAACTGCCCCTCAGCGCGGTGATGGCCGACTCGCAAAAGCTGCAGAACGACCTGGAAACCCAACGCAAGACCGATATCTTCGGCATGACCGTCGCCGGTTTGCTGATCGCCGGTATCGGTTTGCTGGTGATCTGGCTGGTAGGCCACGGCATCGCCCGCCCGCTCAAGCAGATGGTGGCCATGCTCAATGACATCGCTCAGGGCGAAGGCGACCTGACGCGCCGGCTGACCAGCGACCGTGCCGACGAACTGGGCGCCATCGCCAGTGGTTTCAACACCTTCCTGATCAAGCTGCAAGGCATGATCACCCAGGTGGTGAGCTCGGTGCAGAAGGTCAGCGATTCGTCGGAGCACACTGCCGACATCGCGATTCGCACCAACCAGGGTGTGCACAAGCAGATGGTGGAGATTGATCAGGTCGCCACTGCCGTGCACGAAATGACCGCCACCGCGCAAGACGTGGCACGCAACGCCACCCAGGCCGCCCAAGCCGCCAGTCATGCCGACCAGGCCGCCAGCCAGGGCATGCGCATTGTGCGGGACACCTCAACGTCCATCGGCGCGTTGGCCGAGGAAATCGGCAAGGCGGTAGGGGTGGTGCAGACGCTGGCCAAGGACAGCGAAAACATCAATGCCATCCTCACTGCGATTCGCGGCATTGCCGAGCAGACCAATTTGCTGGCGCTCAACGCAGCCATCGAAGCCGCGCGCGCTGGCGAGCAAGGTCGCGGTTTTGCGGTGGTTGCCGACGAGGTGCGTAACCTGGCACAGAAAACCCAGAAGGCCACCGAAGAAATCCAGACCATGATCCAGCAGCTGCAACAGGGCACGCGGGACGTGGTACGGGTGATGGAGGACAGCCAGAGTCGTACCGACGAGAGCGTGCAACACGCCGCCAAGGCGGCCGACGCGCTGGAAACCATTACCCAGGCCGTGTCGGTGATCAACGACATGAACACCCAGATCGCCAGTGCGGCCGAGGAACAAAGCGCGGTGGCCGAAGATATCAACCGCAATGTGATCAATATCGGCCAGGTGGCCAATGAAGTGGCGGGTGGTGCGGATGAGTCCAGTGCAGCCAGTGCGGATCTGACCAAGCTGGCGGAGCAGCAGCGGCGACTGATCAACCAGTTCAAAGTCTAAGATTTTCGGCGATCTCGAGGGCCCTATCGCAGGCAAGCCAGCTCCCACATTTGACTGTATTCACACCTCCGAGTGTGGGAGCTGGCTTGCCTGCGATGAGGCCAATCAGGCCGGGGTCAGGCATTCCGGCCCATTCAGTTTCGGATCATTGACCATATTGGCCAGTACCCGCTCGCGCAACGCGGCGGGCTCACTCGCCAACAAACCCTGCAACACATGCAGCGGCGTCTCGGGATTGAGCCAGGCGTCCTGTCCGGCTTCGTCCAGAATCAGCGGTCGCCGCTGATTCTGCGCGGCCTGGGTCACCACCGCAGTGCTCAGCCACACCTGCTCCTGCACCGGATACGCCTCCCACACCGCCGCAAAAAACAGCGTCGAGCCCTCCCCGGGCGTCAGCCAATACGGGCGCTTGCGCTGGGTACCGCGCCATTCGTAGAAACCGTTGGCCGGGAGCAGGCAGCGGCGCTGTCGAAACGCTTCACGGAACATCGGCTGTTCGGCCAGGGTTTCGGCACGGGCGTGGGCCGGTGTGCGGGAAAGGTCAGTCAGCCAGGGCGGCGTCAGCCCCCAGCGGGCACGCGCCAGGTTGCGCTGGCCGTCGAGAACACGCTGTATCAGCACCGAATCATTCGGGGAGATGTTCCACTGGGGCTGCTGATCGGCCGGAAAGCCCGGCAAGGCGGCAAAGGCAGGGTTCCAGCGAAACAGGGCATAACGTCCACACATGGGGTAACACGACTCTTGGGTAAACCGACCGACAGCCTAACAGACCAGCACGTCGGGAAAACTGTCGGGTTCATCGCCAGGCAAGGGCTGCGCGCCGATATAGGCGGTAATCAACGCACGGGCATCGACGGCCCGGTCATTATCGACCTCCAGCCCCAGCAGGCCGAAGATCGGCAGCTCGCCGGTGCCACCGAGCAAATGGCGCCCTACCAGGTACGCCTCGATGCCCTCGCTGGCGAGCATCTGTTGCAGCAACTCGCCTTCCATCAGGTTTTCCGGTTCATAGATTCGCTGCATGGGCCCACCTGTCATTCATTCTCGCTGCGGACCGTGAGCATCCATTCGTCATCGTGAACCTGCAGCTCAAAAACAATCGGCCGGCAACATACCGGGCAGTCTTCAATGTATGACTGATCCCCTCCGGAAAGGTCCAGCAAAGCCTCCGCCGGCTCCCCACAATAAGGACAATCGTACGACTCGGTTTCCAGCATCGCGGTCTCCCAGGTGACTTGTGCGTATAATCGCCGGTCTATTGGCAGGGCTATTGACGTTTGCACCGCTTGTTCAGACCGCGCCCTGTCTTTTTTCGATCCGAACCTTTACTTACCCTAGCCGTTTCTAACAAGAGAGCATGATGGGCGAATTCGATACCATCCGACCTTACAACGACAGCGAAGTCCCGGCAGTGCTGGCACGCCTGTTCAGTGACAAGGCCTTTCTGGACATCCTGACCCACTTTCGCTTCCCGCGCTTTGCCGGCGCGCTGGGCTGGCTGCTCAAGCCGATGATCGCCCGCAAATTGCGCCGTGAATTTGCCGGCGTGACCACTGTGGCTACGTTGCAGGACAAGGTGGAGTACTACGTCGACCACACCATTGACCGGGCGACCGACGGCGTGACCTATACCGGCGTGGAACAGCTCAAGTCCGGCACCGCGTACCTGTTCCTCGCCAACCACCGCGATATCGTGATGGACCCGGCCTTCGTCAACTATGCCGTCTACCACGCGGGCCTGCCGACGCCGCGCATCGCCATTGGCGACAATCTGCTGCAAAAGCCGTTCGTCAGCGACCTGATGCGCCTGAACAAGAGTTTTATCGTGCACCGCTCGATTACCGGGCGCAAAGAGAAGATGGCGGCCTATCAATTGCTGTCGGCTTACATCAACCATTCGATCCGCAACGACGGCGCCTCCATCTGGATTGCCCAGGCCGAAGGCCGTGCCAAAGACGGCGATGACCGTACCGAGTCGGCGATCCTCAAGATGTTTCATGTCAGCCGCAAGGACGAGCCGTTTGCCGAGGTGATCCAGTCGTTGCACCTGACGCCGGTGTCCATCAGCTACGAGTACGACCCCTGCGACTCGGCCAAGGCGCGCGAGCTGTACATCCGCGCCACCACGGGCACCTACAGCAAGGCGCCGGGCGAAGACGACGTGAGCATTGCCTTGGGCATTACCGGCTACAAGGGCCGTGTGCATGTGAACTTCGCGCCGCCGATCACCGAACGTTTCGAAGACACCAAGCTGCTGGCTGCGGAAATGGACCGGCAGATTCTGGGCGGTTACCGGTTGTTTCCGGTGCACTACCTGGCTTACGCCCAGTGGAGTGAAGCCGACCCGCAATTGCAGGTGCCGACGGCAGCCGAGGTGTTTCCGGCCGATGAGCTGGCCAAGGCCAAGACGGAGTGGGAGCGGCGCCTGGCGGAATGCCCGGCTGAACACCGACCATTCCTGGTGGTGCAATACGCGACGCCAGTGAGAAATCAGTATCGGGTCAAGGCCGGAATTCCCTTGTAAGCACCGATTCAAACTGTGGGAGCGGGCTTGCTCGCGAACGCTGAGTGTCAGTCGATACATGCTTGACTGATACACCGCCTTCGCGAGTTCAAGCCCGCTCCCACATTTGTTTTGTGGCGCTTTTAAAGACGGGTGCTGAGCCAGGAAATGCTCAGTGCCAGCCCCAGGCAGGCGAACCCGATGCGGTAGGCCAATCGGTGCGCCCGTTCGGTGCGTACATCCAGGAATAACATCGGCTGGTCGATGGCGCGATCTTCGCTTTGCGCGGTCAATTCGGCCATCGCCCGCTGCTCTCGCAGGCGGGTAACAAACAGCAATGCGGCAGCCGGAAAGGCCACCGCCAAAGCAACAGCATTGATCAACAGTGCGGGCAGCGCCATCGCAAACCTCGGTGAATCAGTGTCTGGGTATCACTTCAGATACAAACCTGAACGATAGTGGCCTCATGCGCCAGAAATGCTCCCTCCCCCCTGTACGCTTAATGTATCGAGTAATTTACATCGTCACCTGAACGTCACCTTAACAAGCCACTCTGTTGCCCTTCGAACGCTCGGGAGCTTGTCATGCTGCATGCGCACAACCAGGATCAGCTGTATCGGGTCACTCAAAGTGACGAGCAGGAAGCGCTGATCGGCGGCCTCGCGTTCAACGTCCAGGACCGCCACTGGCTGGTGTACTGCGCCCTCGGCGGGCACCAGCATGCCGACCTGCCGGAAGCCGATCTGCTGACGGGTGTGAGCCTGCTGGACTTCTGTATCGACACGGCGGCATAAAACAGAAGGCGAAAAAAAACCGGACACCTCTCGGGGCCCGGTTTTTTGTGAAGCGCCGGTTATTGCGAGCTGAGCAACGAGCCGATGCTTGGGTCCTTGAACAGACGGGTCAGGGCGTCGCTCAACACGTCGCTGACCAGCTTGGTGTTGGTTTCCTGGTTCGGCGCCATGCCGAAGCGCTGATTCAGCGATGCACCATAACGACCACTGTAGCGACGGGTGCCGGCGGTGACGTCGGACTTGAAGGTCGCGCCGATGGAAGCCTCGGTGACATACAGGCCTTCTTTAGGCGATTGGTACTTCAGTTCGGCCAGGGTGATGGTCAACTGGGGCGCGCCAGGCGAATTGGCCGGAGTGAAACCCAGCAGACGCACGGCGGCTTCGGCCTGGGCTTGCAGCTTGGGCAGTACATCCTGAGCGTTGACCGACACCAGCGCGGTCTCCGGGTACAGACCGCCACGGGAACCCAGCGTCGGCGACGGACGCCCGTCAACCACACGCACCGACACCGGCTGACCATGCCCCACCGGCGCCAGCTGCGTGGTGAGCTTCGGTTGCGGGCTGAGTTGTTGCGGGCTGTTGGCGCAGCCAACCAGGGTCAAGCTGGTCACAGTGATCAAACCGAACAACAGGCGTTGCAACATACTCATTTCTCCAGGACTGGGCGCAAACAGGCCAGCAGTATAACGGTGCACGCACGCCGCTCACCAGCCATCCTGAATGGCAGCTGAAGCCGCGTTGAAATTACAATTTTGCATAAATCCGTCATTTCCATGTCATGGCACACTGGCAATCTTCGAGCATGTAACGTAACAGGTACAAAGCCATGCGCCTCCTCAAATCGCTGTTCATGCCCAACGCGCGTCATCGCCACTATGCCTTGCTCGATGCACGGGGCCATTGCCTGGCGTTCAAACAGTGCAGCCTGCCACCCGTCGGCGAAGGCTGGGTGGAAGTGGCGGAGACTCATCTGGGTTGGATGCACCGCCCGCTGCCGGCCAGTGCCCGGGTGAACTCGATGACGGTACATGGGCACCCACGCCACGCACTGGCATCCTGACCAAAGCCTTAATAAAAGTCATAAAACACGCCCATTTCCCTAGCGTTCTTCGCTACAATCTCCCCCCGATTATAAGGACGTCTCCTGATCGGGCCTCGCAGCATCGTCAATGCCTCGGCATTGACCCATGAATCGCCCACAGAGAGCCGCCCACACAGATCGAGTGAAGCTGGTGCGCTTGCTGTTTTTCCTGCCAACCGCCCACCTTTACCGAATCTGCCGGAGCTGCCATTGCGCTCGGCCACTTGAGTTGTTTGCCCGTCTGCCGCGTGTTGGCATGGATCTCGGGCCAGGTGCCAGGCTGGGGCAGCCCTTTTTTGAGGTTCACGTCTTCAAAAGAGCGTGAAAAAACGGGTTTTCACAACTTCACAAGAGTGTGGCGAGCAAATGAATAGTTTGGCGTTTGTACAAGCACCATCAGCGTCTGGAACAGCCCAACCACACAGGACCGAGCACGCCTCAACAACCGGAGCTTGAGCCTGTCCGCTACGGATTGGTTGCACGAATCACACGCTTTGACCATAAGTCGAATTGCCACAGGCGCCCATGAATGCGTTCATAGGCAAATTGGCCCGGCAGGAAGCGTGTGCTGAAGGTGCAAAGAATTGCGAATCGGACATGGCGATCCTGGCCATGGGTAACCCGGGGCAACACGTGAACCGCCCCGTCACTCCTGGCAGCCATGCCGTCAATTTGGTGCTGCAGATTTTGGAGACGCGTTAAATGGCGCATAACGAAGCAGTCGACGTAGTACTGGTAGGGGCCGGCATCATGAGTGCCACCCTGGCCGTACTGCTCAAAGAGCTCGACCCCGGCCTCAAGCTGGAAGTCGTTGAGCTGATGGATTCGGGTGCGGCGGAGAGTTCCAACCCGTGGAACAACGCCGGTACCGGCCATGCCGGGCTGTGTGAGCTGAACTACACCCCGCAGGCGGGCGATGGTTCCATCGACATCAAGAAAGCCGTGCACATCAACACCCAGTTCGAGGTGTCGAAGCAGTTCTGGGCGTACCTGACCAAAAAAGGCACCTTTGGCTCGTCCAAGTCCTTTATCAGCCCGGTGCCGCACTTGAGCTTCGTGCAGGGCGAAAAAGGCGTGTCCTTCCTCAAGAAGCGCTTTGAAACCCTCAGCCAGCATCACGCGTTCTCGGATATGCACTACACCGAAGACCGCGCCGAAATGGCCGAGTGGATGCCGCTGATGATGCCGGGCCGCCCGCTTGACGAAAAGATCGCCGCCACCCGCGTGATGAACGGCACTGACGTCAACTTCGGCGCACTGACCAATCAACTGCTCAGCCACCTGACCAGTTCGGCCGATGCCCAGGTCAAGTACAGCAAGCGTGTCACTGGCCTCAAGCGCAACGGCGCGGGCTGGACCGTGAGCATCAAGGACGTCAACAGCGGCAACAGCCGCGAAGTGGACGCCAAGTTCGTATTCCTCGGCGCCGGTGGCGCGGCGCTGCCGCTGCTGCAAGCCTCGGGCATCGAAGAAAGCAAAGGCTTCGGCGGCTTCCCGGTCAGCGGCCAGTGGCTGCGTTGCGACAACCCGGAAGTGGTCAAGCATCACCAGGCCAAGGTCTACAGCCAGGCCGCCGTGGGCTCGCCACCGATGTCCGTGCCGCACCTGGACACCCGTGTGGTCGATGGCAAGAAATCCCTGCTGTTCGGACCCTACGCCGGTTTCACCACCAAGTTCCTCAAGCACGGCTCGTTCCTCGACCTGCCGATGTCGATTCGCGCCGGCAACATCGGCCCGATGCTGGCCGTGGCCCGCGACAACATGGACCTGACCAAGTACCTGGTCAGCGAAGTGCGCCAGTCCATGGAGCAGCGCCTGGAATCCCTGCGCCGCTTCTACCCCGAAGCGAAAGCCGAAGACTGGCGCCTGGAAGTCGCTGGCCAACGGGTACAGATCATCAAGAAAGACCCGAAGAAAGGCGGCGTGCTGCAATTCGGCACCGAGCTGGTCGCGGCCAAGGATGGTTCGTTGGCAGCCCTGCTGGGCGCATCCCCAGGTGCTTCGGTAACGGTTTCGATCATGCTGGAGTTGATCGAGAAGTGCTTCCCGCAGAAAGCTGCCGGTGAGTGGGCGGCGAAGCTGCAGGAAATCTTCCCGGCACGGGAAAAGGTCCTGGAGACCGATGCCGAGCTGTATCGCAAGATCAACGCGCAGAACAACATCAGCCTGGAACTGGTTGCACCTGCCGCCGAGACTGAAAGCTACGCTTGAGGTTATGACGCAGAGCGTCACTGGAGGCATTCCCACGCAGAGCGTGGGAACGAGCGCCCCGCTCTCGGAACGAGAACGGGGCGTTTTTTATGCCTTGGATAATCAGCCGCGAGCGTTTTCGATCAGTTCGATGTACTCGTCCGCGTTGCGCTGGTCCTTGATCAGGTCAACGAAGGTCTGGCCGCGCTCGTCCTTGCCGTCGAGGTCCAGGCCCGCTTCCTTGAAAAAACCCAGGAACCGCTCGAAATCGTCGATACGCAGGCCACGGTAGGCCTTGATCAGCTTATGCAGGGACGGTGAAGTCGCATCGACTGGCTCGAAATCCAGGAACAACTTGATCTGATCGTCACCGATCTCGTCGCCAATCACCTGTTTCTTATCTTTACGCATTACCGACTCCAGCCTGCAGACATTTACACGGGGCCTGAAGTCTACCTGTCGGACACCATTTTCGAAAACAACCAAACACGCCCGTGGGAGCTGGCTTGCCTGCGATGGCGGTGGGACAGTCAGCTCATCTGTCACCGACTCAACACTTTCGCACGCAAGCCAGCTCCCACATTGACTGCATTTGCATGGCTGGATCTGTGCAGCTTGATTACTTGGCGCGCACGACGCCCGTATGCAGATCCGCCCAGATATGCCCATTGGCGTAACTGAGGAATTGCACATACACCGTTTCATTGCGCAGCAGATCGACGATCACACGGTACTGGGCGACCGGATAGGACAAGGTCAGGGTTTTACTGGCGTCGTCGTAGGCCGGTTTTTTCAGGCTTTTGCTTTCGGCGTCGAAATTGAGCACTACCTGGGCGATGGTCGCGCCTTTGTTCAGGGATTTGCCCTTGAGGCGCATCATCAGCGGCGACGTTACCGGGATCGGCTGCTGGCTGGACTGGCGCTGGTTGCCCACCACCACGGCATACTCGGTCACTTGCAGCAGTTGTTGCTGTTCCGGGGTCTCGGCGCGCAGGGTCATGTCATCCGACGGCAGGAACTGGCTGTGCATCGGTGCGGGCGCGGCAAACAGGGGAAGACTGGCGGTGAGCGCCAGGGCGGCGCAGGTGCGTATCAACAGGCTCATGAAAGACTCCAGACGCAAGGGCAAGCACTCTAGCATGCCCACCCTGCGCCGAAGCGGGTTACATGCCTTTGACGGCGTAGATCCCATTGGCGTTGCGCCAGTAGCCTTTGTAGTCCATGCCGTAACCGAAGATATAACGATCGACGCACGGCAAGCCGACGTAGTCAGCCTTGAGGTCAGGGCGGGCCTTGCGGTCATGGTCTTTGTCGATCAACACAGCGGTGTGCACTTTGCGCGCGCCAGCGTGTTTGCAGAAGTCGATGATCGCACCCAGGGTGTGACCTTCATCAAGGATGTCGTCGATGATCAGCACGTCGCGGTCGATGAACGAAACTTCCGGCTTGGCTTTCCAGAACAGGTCGCCGCCGCTGGTTTCATTGCGATAACGGGTCGCGTGCAGGTAGGAGGCTTCCAACGGGAATTGCAGGTGAGTCAGCAATTTGCCCGCGAAGATCAGCCCACCGTTCATTACGCAGAAAACTACCGGATTGGTGTCAGCCATTTCGCGAGTGATGTGCGCGCCAACCTGGGCGATCGCCTCTTCCACTTGCGCTTCGGTGTACAGGCAGTCAGCCTCGCGCATGATTTGACGGATATGCTCGAGATCAGCGGACATGGCGCTCTCCAAGGGGGTGCGGTGGCAAGAAAAGCGGGCGAAGGTACGCTTCTAGCGCGCTCCGGGCAAGCGTTAATGGACTAACGTACTAGATGTCTATAGGACAACACCCTCGGATAGATTAATCTAGGCCGGTTTTTTTGCCCGCCGCCGGAGCCTTTCCCATGCCCACTCGCGAGATCCGCCACCCGCTGATCCGACACAAACTCGGCCTTATGCGCCGTGCCGACATCAGCACGAAGAATTTCCGTGAGCTTGCTCAGGAAGTCGGAGCGTTGCTCACCTACGAAGCCACGAAAGATCTGCCCCTGGAAAACTACGAGATCCCCGGTTGGGCCGGTCCCGTCCAGGTGGAGAAAATCGCCGGCAAGAAAATCACCGTGGTGCCGATCCTGCGCGCCGGCATCGGCATGCTCGAAGGCGTGCTCAGCCTGATCCCGGGCGCCAAGGTCAGCGCCGTAGGCGTGGCCCGCAACGAAGAAACCCTGCAGGCCCATACCTACCTGGAAAAACTCGTGCCCGAAATCGACGAGCGCCTGGCCATGATCATCGATCCGATGCTGGCCACCGGCAGCTCGATGGTTGCCACGATCGACCTGCTGAAAAAAGCCGGCTGCAAGGATATCCGCGCCATGGTACTGGTCGCTGCCCCCGAAGGCATCGCCGCCGTCGAGAACGCCCATCCGGATGTGCAGATCTACACCGCATCCATTGATGAGCGCCTGAATGAGCACGGCTACATCATCCCGGGCCTGGGCGATGCCGGGGACAAGATCTTCGGCACCAAGCAGAAGGACGCGTGAGCATGCAGGATGAATTCAACGACCCGCTTTGGCGCCAGATCCTGTCTGGCGCACAAATGCTCTTCGTAGCATTTGGCGCGCTGGTGTTGATGCCGTTGATCACAGGCCTCGATCCAAACGTCGCACTGTTTACCGCCGGGCTGGGCACGCTGTTGTTCCAGCTGGTGACGGGACGGCAAGTGCCGGTGTTTTTGGCGTCGAGCTTTGCGTTCATCACACCGATCATTCTCGCAAAAGGCCAGTTCGGCTTGGCAGCGACCATGGGCGGGGTGATGGCGGCTGGTTTCGTGTACACCTTCCTGGGCCTGGCGGTGAAGATCAAGGGCACCGGTTTTATCGACCGGCTGCTGCCGCCCGTGGTGATCGGGCCGGTGGTGATCTCCATCGGCCTGGCCATGGCTCCGATTGCCGCCAATATGGCAATGGGCAAGGCCGGTGATGGCAGCGAGCTGATCCACTACCAGACCGCCATGCTGATTTCGATGCCGGCACTGTTGACCACGCTGGTCGTGGCCGTGTTCGGCAAAGGCATTTTCCGCCTGGTGCCGATCATTTCCGGCGTGCTGGTCGGTTTTGCCATGTCGTTCTACTTTGGCGTGGTCGATACGGCGAAGATCGCCGCCGCACCATGGCTCGCCCTGCCCCACTTCACCGCGCCGGAATTCAACTGGCAGGCGATTCTGTTCATCGTTCCGGTGGCCCTGGCCCCGGCAATCGAGCATATCGGCGGGGTGATCGCGGTCGGTAGCGTGACCGGTCGCGACTACCTGAAGAAGCCCGGCCTGCATCGCACCCTGCTGGGTGATGGCATCGCCACCACGGCAGCCGGTCTGTTTGGCGGCCCGCCGAACACCACCTACGCCGAAGTGACCGGTGCAGTGATGCTGACCAAGAACTACAACCCGAAGATCATGACCTGGGCCGCGATCTTTGCCATCAGCCTGGCCTTTATCGGCAAGTTCGGCGCTTTGCTGCAAAGCATTCCGGTACCGGTGATGGGCGGGATCCTGTGCCTGCTGTTCGGCTCGATTGCCGCGGTTGGCATGAACACGCTGATCCGTCACAAGATCGACCTGGGCGAGGCGCGCAATCTGGTGATTGTGTCGGTCACCCTGGTGTTCGGGATTGGCGGCGTGCTGGTCGGCACTGGCACCGGCCCGGACGATTTCGGCCTCAAGGGCATCGCCCTGTGCGCGGTGGTAGCGATTGGTTTGAACCTGTTGCTACCGGGCAATGATGGCTGGAAGAACAAGAAGTCGGATGAGCCGTTGATCTAACGGCCAATGCAAATCAGTGTGGTGGCTTGTGTGGGAGCGGGCTTGCTCGCGAAAGCGGAGTGTCAGTCGATAGATGCGTGACTGATATGCCGTATTCGCGAGCAAGCCCGCTCCCACACAAAGCCCTCCCACATTATTTAGCTTATTCGGCGTGGCTTAGAGCTCGCCCAGGCCGTCGACCAGCGCCTGGTTCTGCTCCGGCGTACCGATGGTGATCCGCAGAAACTGGGCAATCCGTTCCTGCTTGAAGTGCCGCACAATCACCCCTTGCTCACGCAATTTGGCCGCCAGGCCAGCGGCGTCGTGCCGTGGGTGGCGCGCAAAGATGAAGTTGGCTGCCGACGGCAGCACCTCGAAGCCTTTGGCCTGCAACTGGGCGGTCAGTTTTTCACGGCTGTCGATCACCTGTTGGCAGGTTTTCTCGAAATACGCCTGGTCTTCGAACGCGACAGCCGCGCCCACAATCGCCAGGCGATCCAGCGGGTAGGAGTTGAAACTGTTCTTGACCCGCTCCAGTGCCTCGATAAGGTCTGGATGCCCCACCGCCAGCCCAACCCGCAGGCCCGCCAGCGAGCGCGACTTGGACAGCGTCTGGGTCACCAGCAGGTTCGGGTAGCGGTCTACCAGGCTGATGGCCGTTGCGCCGCCGAAGTCGATATACGCCTCATCCACCACGACGACCGAATCCGGGCTGGCCTTGAGGATCTGCTCCACCGCGTCCAGCGCCAGCAGGCAACCGGTCGGCGCGTTGGGGTTGGGAAAAATGATCCCGCCGTTCGGCCTGGCGTAGTCGGCGACGCGAATCTGGAACTGCTCGTCGAGCGGCACGGCATCAAACTGAATGCCATACAGGCCGCAATAAACCGGATAAAAGCTGTAGCTGATATCTGGGAACAGCAGCGGCAGGTCGTGCTGAAACAGCCCGTGGAAGATGTGTGCCAGTACTTCGTCGGAACCGTTGCCGAGGAACACCTTGCTGGCGTCGACGCCGTAGTACGTGGCGACAGCCTGCTTGAGCCGGTCGCTGTTGGGGTCGGAGTACAAACGCAGGTCGTCGGTCAGCTCGGCACGCATGGCCTCCAGCGCCCTGGGTGAAGGGCCGTACGGGTTTTCGTTGGTGTTGAGCTTGACCAGCTTGGTCAGCTTCGGCTGCTCACCCGGCACGTAAGGCACCAGGTTCTTGACGAAGGGGCTCCAGAATTTGCTCATGTCTCAGTTACCTGTCTTGTCGTCAAGGATGCGGTATTCGGCGCTGCGGGCGTGGGCGCTCAACGATTCGCCACGGGCCAGCACGGAAGCGGTCTTGCCCAGCTCCGAGGCGCCTTGCGGCGAGCAGAAGATGATCGACGAACGCTTCTGGAAGTCATACACGCCCAGCGGCGAAGAGAAACGCGCGGTGCCGGAAGTCGGCAGCACGTGGTTGGGGCCTGCGCAGTAATCACCCAGGGCCTCGCTGGTGTGGCGTCCCATGAAGATCGCACCGGCGTGACGAATCGACGGCAGCCAGGCCTGCGGGTCGGCTACCGACAGCTCCAGGTGTTCCGGGGCGATGCGGTTGGCCACTTCGATGGCCTGCTCCATGTCGCGCACTTGAATCAGCGCGCCCCGGCCATTGATCGACTTTTCGATGATCCCGGCACGGTCCATGGTCGGCAGCAGCTTGTCGATGCTCGCCGCCACTGCCTCCAGGAATGCCGCATCCGGGCTGACCAGGATGGCCTGGGCGTCTTCGTCATGCTCGGCCTGGGAGAACAGGTCCATGGCGATCCAGTCCGGGTCGGTCTGGCCGTCGCATACCACCAGAATCTCCGAAGGTCCGGCAATCATGTCGATACCGACCTGGCCGAATACATGGCGCTTGGCGGTGGCCACATAGATGTTGCCCGGCCCGACCACCTTGTCGACCTGCGGCACGCTTTCGGTGCCATAGGCCAGGGCCGCAACGGCCTGGGCGCCGCCAATGGTGAACACGCGATCCACGCCGGCGATGCACGCGGCCGCCAACACCAATTCGTTGATTTCACCGCGTGGTGTCGGTACCACCATGACCACTTCGGTCACGCCAGCCACCTTGGCAGGAATGGCGTTCATCAGCACCGACGACGGGTACGAAGCTTTACCACCCGGCACGTACAGGCCGGCGCGATCCAGTGGCGTGACCTTCTGCCCCAGCACGGTGCCGTCGGCTTCGGTGTAGCTCCAGGAGTCCTGTTTCTGTTTTTCGTGGTAACTGCGCACTCGCGCCGCCGCCACTTCCAGGGCCTGACGCTGCGGCGCTGTGATACGCGTAAGCGCCAACTCCAGGCGTTCGCGGGGCAGGATCAGGTCGGACATGGACTGGACGTCCAGGCCGTCGAACTGGCGGGTGAAGTCCACCAGCGCAGCATCACCGCGTTCGCGCACAGCCTTGATGATGTCGAGCACCCGCCCATTGACCGAATCGTCGGACACGCTTTCCCAGCTCAGCAGATGATCCAGATGGCGGGCGAAATCCGGGTCGGCAGCGTTGAGTCGGGCAATGGCAGTGGACGTGGTCATAGCGGGGGCCTCATAGGATTGGCAAATAGACTCAGGCGCCGAACGTTAGCAGTCGATCCGCTTGGGCACCTGAGAATTCTGGCTATGAGGCGGATAGACGGGCGCAGCCTTGCGGCTACGCGGGTGAGTCAACCGCGGTGTCGCGACTCCACTGCCTTGCGCAGGGTGTCGATCAACGCCTGGATACGGGCGTGTTGCATCTTCATCGAGGCCTTGTTGACGATCAGACGGGAGCTGATGTCGGCAATGAACTCCTGAGGTTCGAGGCCGTTGGCACGCAGGGTGTTGCCGGTGTCGACCACGTCGATGATCTTGTCGGCCAGGCCGATCAGCGGCGCCAGTTCCATCGAGCCATAGAGCTTGATGATGTCGACCTGACGACCTTGCTCGGCGTAGTAGCGCTTGGCGACATTGACGAACTTGGTGGCTACCCGCAGGCGGCCTTTAGGCTCAACGTCGCCGACACGGCCGGCGGTCATCAGCTTGCACAGGGCGATCCGCAGGTCCAGCGGCTCGTACAGACCCTGGCCGCCGTATTCCATCAGCACATCCTTGCCGGCCACACCGAGGTCGGCCGCACCATGCTCAACATAGGTCGGCACGTCGGTAGCCCGCACGATCAGCAGACGGACGTCGTCCTGGGTCGTGGGGATGATCAGTTTGCGGCTCTTGTCCGGATTCTCGGTCGGCACGATGCCCGCTTCAGCCAGAAGCGGCAACGTGTCATCAAGGATGCGGCCCTTGGACAGTGCAATGGTCAACATGGGAAACGTCAGTCCTTCATCAGGCTATTGCGGTCTGGTCGCAAATGGCGCCAGACACAGATCGAGGCCATTACAGCCTCGATTTGAAACAAATTCAGCATATTGCTTCTTCAACTTGTAGTGAGCGGGCTTGCCAAGCGCTGGACTGCGCAGCAGTCCCATTTTTGGGGTCGCTACGCAACCCAGCGCGGGGCAAGCCCGCTCACCACAAGAAGCCCGCTCACACAGAGACGGTGTTTATAGCAGCGGGACTAACCCGGTACGCGGCGGATTTTTGCGCCGAGCATCTGCAGTTTTTCTTCGATGCACTCGTACCCACGGTCGATGTGGTAGATGCGGTCGATCAGGGTATCGCCATCGGCGATCAGTGCCGAGATAACCAGGCTGGCAGAAGCGCGCAGGTCGGTGGCCATTACTGGCGCGCCTTTGAGCTTGTCGGTACCCGTGACGATCGCGGTGTTGCCTTCAACCTGGATCTTCGCGCCCATGCGGTGCAATTCGTACACGTGCATGAAGCGGTTTTCGAAGATGGTTTCGATCACGGCACCGGTGCCTTCGGCAATGGCGTTCAAGGAGATGAACTGCGCCTGCATGTCGGTCGGGAACGCCGGGTATGGAGCGGTACGCACGTTGACGGCCTTGGGGCGCTTGCCGTGCATGTTCAGCTCGATCCAGTCTTCACCCGTGGTGATTTCGGCACCTGCCTCGCGCAGTTTTTCCAGGACCGCTTCCAGAATGGTCGGATCGGTGTCCTTGACCTTGACGCGGCCACCGGTCACGGCAGCGGCAACCAGGTAGGTACCAGTCTCGATGCGGTCCGGCATCACTTTGTAGGTGGCCGAGTGCAGGCGCTTCACACCTTCGATGGTGATGGTGTCGGTACCGGCGCCGCTGATGTTGGCGCCCATGGCGATCAGGAAGTTGGCCAAGTCGACCACTTCCGGCTCGCGGGCAGCGTTCTGCAGCACGCTGCGGCCATTGGCCAAGGCAGCGGCCATCATGATGTTCTCGGTACCAGTCACGCTGACGGTATCAAAGAAGAAGTTCGCGCCACGCAGGCCGCCTTCCGGCGCCTTGGCCTTGATGTAGCCACCTTCGACGTCGATGACCGCACCCATGGCTTCAAGGCCACGAATGTGCAAGTCCACCGGACGCGAACCGATGGCACACCCACCCGGCAGGGCTACTTCAGCCTCGCCAAAACGGGCAACCATCGGGCCCAGCACCAGAATCGACGCACGCATGGTCTTCACCAACTCGTACGGCGCGACCAGGGTCTTGATGGTGCGTGGGTCGATTTCGACGGCCAGTTTCTCGTCAATCACCGGCTCGATGCCCATGCGACCGAACAGCTCGATCATGGTGGTGATGTCGTGCAGGTGCGGCAGGTTGGCTACCGTGACCGGGCCATCGCACAGCAGGGTCGCTGCCAGGATAGGCAAGGCGGAGTTTTTTGCACCGGAAATGCGGATCTCGCCGTCAAGGCGGGCACCGCCGGTAATAATCAATTTATCCATAAGAATCTCGACGCCTTGGGGGCTCAGGTACGCTCGGCCCAGGCCGCGCGACTGAAAAATTTCATAGTGACCGCATGGATGCTGCCATCGGTGATCCATGGGTTCAAATGGGCATAGACCTGCTGCTGACGCTTGACCGGGCTCAATGCCGCCAGTTCATCGCTAATCACGTTCAGCTGGAAGTTGCAGCCTTCGCCTTCAACTTCAACGTTCGTTTCCGGCAGCTTTCCTTCAAGGAAGCTCTTAACTTCTAGGGCCTGCATGCTCAACCTCTATCGGCGCCCAGTGCGCACGGGTCGCACATCATACAAAAAAGCCCCGCGCCTGCGAACCCCGCATAGCAGGACTCTGACGGGGGGCTTGATCATAAATGCGTACTAAGGATGGACCAACAACTCAGTCAGGCCGGAAACCTCGGCAATTTCACGCATGTCTTCAGGCAGCGCACGGATGCTCACCGGTTTTTTGGCCGCCTCGGCATCACGCATGAAACACAGCAACAAGGACAGACCGACACTGCTGGATTTGGTCACACCTGAGCAATCCAGCACCAATGCGGGCGCCGCGCTGGACTTGATCAGTGCCTGGCCCTGCTTGCGCAGGTCAGGCCCGGTGCGGTAATCGAGCACACCACTGATGAACAGCTCGCCGGCGTCACCCAAACGAACGGCCGATTCGGTCATTGCGCAGGCTTCCCGGCAGCTTTGTCGGTTTCTTCCTTGGCCTTGGCCACTTCACCGGCCCAACCATTGATGGTTTTGTCCAGGTCGTTGCCATTGCGCTGCATGGCGTCGGCGAACTGGTCACGGAACAGCTTGCCGATATTGATGCCATTGATGATCACGTTACGCAGCTTCCACTCGCCGTTGACCTTCTCCAGGGTGTACTGCACCGGGTAGACCGCGCCATTGTTGCCCTTGACGGTCATGCCCACGCTGGTGCGGTCGCCCGATTCGTCCTTGGCCGGATCAACGGTAATGCCCTGATTGTTGTACTCGAGCAAAGCGTTGCCATAGAACTGGAACAGACCACGCTTGAAGTTTTCCTGGAAGCGCTGCATCTGCTCAGGCGTCGCCTTGCGCGAATACTTGACTGTCATGATGCTGCGCGAAATGCCTTCGGCATCCACCACAGGACCCACGATGGTGTTGAGCGCATCGTAGAACTTGCTTGGGTCTTGCTTGTATTGCTCTTTGTTGGCAGTCAGGTCAGACAACATCTTGTTGGTCGTGTCCTGCACCAGATCGTGCGCAGAATCCGCCGCGCTGGCCATCAGCGGCAGCGCTGCAAGCAATACCAGCAGGCCACGTCGCAGGGTAGAGATCATGAACAGATTCCTCATTTGGCGTCTTTATTGACCGTATTGAGCAAAAATTTTCCGATCAGGTCTTCAAGCACCAGCGACGACTGCGTGTCGTGAATGGTCGAGCCATCCTTCAGCAGGGCCGTTTCCCCGCCCACACTGACACCGATGTACTTCTCGCCCAGCAACCCAGCAGTGAGGATAGATGCAGTGGAATCGGTCGGCAGATTATTCACCTTCTTGTCCACTTGCATCGTCACTCGACCCGTGAAGCTGTCGCGATCCAGATCGATTGCCGTGACCTTGCCGATAGTGACACCGGCCATGGTCACTTTAGCTCTGACAGTCAAACCGGCGATATTGTCGAAGTATGCGTAAAGTTTATAAGTATCGGCGGTGGGGCTGGCCGAAAGACCACTGACCCGCAGGGCCAGCAACAATAAAGCCAGGATGCCAGCCAGCAAGAAAAGGCCGACACCGATTTCCACAGTGCGGTTTTGCATCAGAAATCTCCAAACATCAAGGCGGTCAAAATGAAGTCAAGGCCCAGTATCGCCAGCGAGGCATACACGACGGTCTTGGTGGTGGCGCGACTGATCCCTTCTGAAGTGGGCTCACAGTCGTAGCCTTGGAATACGGCGATCCAGGTCACTACAAAGGCAAAGACCATGCTCTTGATGATCCCGTTGAGTACGTCGCCCGTGAAGGTCACGCTGTTCTGCATGTTTGCCCAATAGGAACCGTCGTAGACACCCAGCCAGTCCACAGCCACCCACGAACCGCCCCAGATGCCCACCACGCTGAAGATCATCGCCAGCAGCGGCAGGGAAATGAAGCCGGCCCACAAGCGCGGGGCAATAATGTATTTGAGCGGGTCCACACCGATCATTTCGAGGCTGGACAATTGCTCGGTGGACTTCATGTTGCCGATTTCGGCGGTCAGCGCAGAACCTGCACGCCCGGCGAACAACAGTGCAGTTACCACCGGCCCAAGCTCGCGCAGCAGCGTCAGGGAAACCAGTTGCCCGACCGCCTGCTCCGAACCGTAGCCGGAGAGGATATTGAACCCCTGCAGCGCCAGCACCATGCCGATGAAAATCCCGGAGACCACGATGATCACCAGGGACATCACTCCCACCGAGTGCAGCTGCTTGATCAGCAAGCCGAAACCGCCCCCTATGGCGCCACGGCCGAGCAAGGCATGAAACAGGAAAATGGTGGAGCGGCCCAGCGATTCGACGACGTCGATGCCGGAGCGACCGAAAAGGCGAACCTTCTCGACAAGAGATGTCTTGCGCATCAGCGCTTCCCCAGAAGGTCTGAGCGGTAATCCGCTGCCGGAAAATGAAAGGGCACTGGGCCGTCGGGGTCGCCGGTCATGAATTGGCGAATACGCGGGTTGTCGGCGTTCATCAGTTCTTCAGGCGTGCCCTGCCCCAATACCTGACCATCACCCACGACATAAAGGTAGTCCGCAATGCTGGCCGTTTCAGCCAGGTCATGGGAGACCACAATACTGGTAATCCCCAGCGCGTCGTTGAGCAGGCGGATCAGGCGCACCAATACGCCCATGGCGATAGGATCCTGACCGACGAAGGGTTCGTCATACATGAGGATCTGAGGATCGAGGGCGATAGCTCGTGCCAGCGCAACGCGGCGCTTCATGCCGCCGGAGAGCTCATCGGGCATCAGGTCGATGGCACCGCGAAGACCTACGGCCTGCAGTTTCAGCAACACAATGTCACGAATCATTTCATCGGACAGCTGGGTATGCACCCGCAGAGGGAAGGCCACGTTCTCGAACACGTCGAGGTCGGTGAACAGCGCACCACTCTGGAACAGCACGCCCATATGCTTGCGCGCGTCGAACAGATCGCTGCGCGACAGTGTCGGCAGGTTCTGGCCATTGACCCACACTTCGCCGGCGCTGGGCCGCAATTGCATGCCCATCAGGCGCAACAGGGTGGTCTTGCCGCAACCGGAAGGCCCCATGATGCCCGTGACCTTGCCGCGGGGAATGCGAATATCGACATTATTGAAGATGCTGCGCGTCCCGCGCTTGAAGGTCAGTCCCTTCAGCTCGACCGCGTAGGCGTTATCGGCACTCATCTAAACTCCTTGGGATGCAGCCTCTCACTCAGACACCACGTTTGCGACAAACGTTTGCAACGGATGCGCAATAGATAGCCACGTGGACTGGGCGGACCGACTGGCCGCGAACTATATCACCGCTGATACGAGGCGCCCAAGGCCGGAACAGCGCTTGTTCATGTTCAAGACAGGTAAAAACATTGCTGACTGTGTTACCGGAAGAAAGAATCTCGGACATCTTGCGAATAAAGCCTGACGAACTTGCGTGAGGGAATTGATCATTACCGCTATAATCGCCGACTTTTCGTCAGGCTATACGATTCCAGACATGAGCCAATCCAGCGACCTTATCCAATCCGCGCAACGCACCATCCGTCTCGAGCTTGAAGCCGTAGAGGGCCTGCTGGCCCATATCGACGCGGATTTCGTACGCGCCTGCGAGATGATTCTGGCCAGCAAAGGCCGTGTTGTCGTCGTCGGCATGGGCAAGTCCGGCCACGTCGGCAACAAGATCGCAGCCACACTGGCAAGCACCGGGACCACCGCTTTTTTTGTGCATCCGGCCGAAGCGAGCCACGGCGACATGGGCATGATCGCCAAGGAAGACATCATCCTGGCGCTGTCCAACTCCGGCACCACCAACGAAATCGTGACCCTGCTGCCACTGATCAAGCGCCTGGGCATCAAGATGATCAGCCTCACCGGCAACCCGGAATCGACGCTGGCCAAGGCCGCCGAAGTGAACCTGAACGTTCACGTCGCCCACGAGGCCTGCCCGCTGAACCTGGCACCGACCTCCTCCACCACAGCCGCTCTGGTCATGGGGGATGCCTTGGCCGTGGCCTTGCTGGAAGCGCGTGGTTTTACCGCCGAGGACTTCGCGTTTTCCCACCCGGGCGGTGCTCTGGGCCGTCGCCTGCTGCTGAAAGTGGAAAATGTCATGCATGCAGGCGATGAATTGCCTCACGTCCAGCGCGGCACACTGCTGAAGGACGCGCTAATGGAAATGACCCGCAAGGGCCTGGGCATGACCGTGATTCTGGAGTCCGACGGGCGCCTGGCCGGGGTGTTCACCGACGGCGACTTGCGCCGCACCCTGGACCGCACTATCGATATACACACCGCGACCATCGACGCAGTGATGACTCCGCACGGCAAGACCGCACGCCCCGAAATGCTCGCAGCCGAAGCGCTGAAGATCATGGAAGACCACAAGATCGGCGCACTGGTGGTTGTCGATGCCGACGACCGCCCGATCGGCGCCCTGAACATGCACGACTTGCTGCGTGCGGGAGTGATGTAAATGAGTGGCGACCTGCTGCAACGCGGTAAAAACATCAAGCTGGCGATTTTTGACGTGGACGGCGTGCTGACCGATGGCCGCTTGTACTTCCTTGAAGACGGCAGCGAGTTCAAGACTTTCAACACCCTCGACGGCCAGGGCATCAAGATGCTGATGGCCGCCGGCGTGCAAACAGCCATAATCAGTGGTCGCAAAACCCCCGTTGTGGAACGCCGTGCACAAAACCTGGGGATTCCTCACCTGTATCAGGGCCGCGAGGATAAACTGGTGGTGCTGGACGAGCTTCTTGGCCAACTCAACCTAAGCTATGAGCAAGTCGCCTATCTGGGTGATGACTTGCCTGACCTGCCGGTGATTCGCCGGGTCGGCCTGGGCATGGCGGTCGCGAATGCGGCGGCGTTCGTTCGCGAACACGCCCACGGCATCACCACGGCCCGTGGCGGCGAAGGCGCAGCCCGCGAGTTCTGCGAGTTGATTCTGCGAGCCCAGGGCAGCCTTGAAGCGGCACACGCCGCCTACCTATAGAGCGTTTTATGCTGAGCAAAAAGATTCGCAACTTCCTGCTTTTCGGGGCTATCGCCGCGCTGTTCCTCGCGGTGGGCTACTGGAATATCAGCCCGGAGCGCTTTCTCGACCAGCCTGCGGCGCAGGTGGACGAAGGTGCTATCGACTATTACGCCATCAATGCCAGGAGCGTGCAGTTCCTGCCCGACGGCAAGGTGCAGTACGAGATGACGTCGGACAAGGTCGAGCACCTCAAGGCCACCGAAGTGACCTTGCTGACCAACCCGGACATGAATATCTACCGCGGTACCGAATTTCCATGGCACGTCACCAGCAAGCGTGGCGAGGTCAACCCGGATGGCACCCAGGTCGAACTGATCGATTCGGTGCGCGTTGCGCGCACCGATGCGAAAAACCGTGACACCGTGATTACCAGCAGTCGCATGACCGTATTCCCGCAGAAGCAATATGCGCAGACCGAGCAAGACGTTAGAATCGACGGCGCTGGCGGCGTATCGACTGGCAAGGGAATGAAAGCGTATTTGAAAGAAAGCAGGATACACCTGCTATCGAACGTAAGAGGACAGTATGAGGCTCGTTAAAACTCTCCCTATTTTGCTCGGTCTGGGCGCAGCACTGGGAAGCGTGAGCGCCTGGGCTCTGCCGAACGATAGCCAGCAACCGATCCGCATCCAGGCTGACGAAGCACAGCTGGATGACAAGCAAGGCGTCGCGACCTACACCGGCGGCGTGATCATCACCCAGGGCTCGATGAAGATCACCGGCAACACGGTGACCCTCACCCGCACCGCTGCAGGCGATATCGACGTAGTCACCTCCGTGGGCAACCTGGCCTACTTCGAGCAGAAGCAGGCACCTGCCGATACCGGCCCGATGAAAGGCTACGGCAAGACCATCCAGTATCACGCCCAGCAAAATCGTATCGTCCTGATCGACCAGGCAAAAGTGCTCAGCCCCGATGGCAACTCCACCGAGGGCGAAAAGATCACTTATGACACCGTGAAACAGGTCGCCAATGCCGGTCGCGCCAATGGCAACAAGGTCACCGCGCCACGTCCACGTATCGATATGGTTATCCAGCCGAAGAAGAAGGCCGAGTAATGGCAACCCTGAAAGCCCAGCATCTGGCCAAGGCCTATAAAAGCCGTCAGGTCGTTCGCGACGTCAGCCTGTCCATCGACAGCGGCCAGATCGTCGGCTTGCTCGGCCCCAACGGTGCCGGCAAGACCACCTGCTTCTACATGATCGTGGGCCTGGTCCAGGCCGATCAGGGCCGTGTACTGATCGACGACCTGGACGTCAGCCACCAGCCCATGCACGGTCGCGCCCGAGCCGGCATTGGCTATCTTCCGCAAGAAGCGTCGATCTTCCGCAAGCTGTCGGTTTCCGACAACATCATGGCCATCCTTGAAACCCGCAAGGAACTGGACCGGGACGGCCGTCGCAAGGAGCTGGAAAACCTCTTGCAGGAATTCCACATCAACCACATCCGCGACAACCTCGGCATGAGCCTGTCCGGTGGCGAGCGCCGTCGCGTGGAAATCGCCCGCGCCCTGGCCACGGCGCCGAAGTTTATCCTGCTGGACGAACCGTTTGCCGGCGTCGACCCGATCTCGGTCGGCGATATCAAACAGATCATCCATCACCTCAAGGCCAAGGGTATCGGTGTATTGATCACCGACCACAACGTCCGTGAAACACTCGACATCTGCGAAACCGCCTATATCGTCAATGATGGGCAACTGATCGCCGAAGGTGACTCCGACACCATTCTGGCCAACGAACTGGTCAAGGAAGTGTACCTGGGTCACGAGTTCCGCCTGTAAACACACATGGTGTCAGGCCATTTGTCATCCTGCGCGGAAATCAATAAGAAGCTTCGGATTTTTATTGTTACCGCGCTCTAGGCAAATCCCCCGATATCAGGCATATAATTTGCTTATGTTTGGCGCTCACGCGCCCTGTCGTGGATGGCGCGTTGCGCCGGCGAATAAGGTGTTAAGCCCCTGCCATGAAACCATCGCTAGTCCTGAGAATGGGCCAGCAGCTGACGATGACACCGCAGCTGCAACAGGCCATCCGCCTGCTCCAATTGTCGACACTGGACCTGCAACAGGAAATCCAGGAAGCCCTGGAGTCCAATCCGATGCTCGAGCGCCAGGAAGAAGGCGACGACTTCGACAATGCAGATCCGCTGGCCGACAACATCGAGCAAAAACCCAATTCCGACGTTCAGGAACCCTCCTATCAGGAAACCGCCCCGACGGTAGACAACCTGGAGGACGGCGAATGGAACGAACGCATCCCCAACGAACTTCCCGTGGACACCGCCTGGGAAGACGTTTACCAGACCAGCGCCAGCAGCTTGCCGAGCAATGACGATGACGAGTGGGACTTCACCACCCGCACGTCCGCCGGCGAGAGCCTGCAAAGCCACCTTCTGTGGCAACTCAACCTGGCCCCGATGTCGGACACCGATCGCCTGATCGCCGTGACACTCATCGATTGCATCAACAACCAGGGCTACCTGGACGAGACCCTAGAGGAGATCCTCGAGGCGTTCGACCCGGAGCTGGACATCGAGCTGGACGAAATCGAAGCGGTTCTGCACCGAATCCAGCAATTCGAACCTGCCGGCATTGGCGCTCGCACCCTGAGTGAATGCCTGCTGCTGCAACTGCGCCAATTGCCTGCCAAGACCCCCTGGCTTGCCGAAGCCCAGCGCCTGGTCACCGACTACATCGATTTGCTCGGCAGCCGCGATTACAGCCAACTGATGCGCCGCATGAAGCTCAAGGAAGACGACCTGCGCCAGGTCATCGAGCTGGTGCAGAGCCTCAACCCGCGCCCGGGCTCACAAATCGAGTCAAGCGAAGCCGAGTACGTCGTCCCCGACGTGATCGTGCGCAAGGACAATGAACGCTGGCTGGTGGAGCTGAACCAGGAGTCGGTACCTCGCCTGCGGGTCAACCCGCAATACGCCGGCTTCGTGCGCAGGGCTGACACCAGCGCCGACAACACCTTCATGCGTAACCAGTTGCAGGAGGCCCGCTGGTTCATCAAGAGCCTGCAGAGTCGCAACGAAACCCTGATGAAGGTGGCTACCCAGATCGTCGAGCACCAGCGTGGTTTCCTGGAATACGGCGACGAAGCCATGAAACCTCTGGTTCTGCATGACATCGCCGAAGCGGTAGGCATGCACGAGTCGACGATTTCCCGGGTAACCACACAAAAATTCATGCATACCCCGCGGGGTATTTATGAACTGAAATACTTTTTCTCCAGCCACGTCAGCACCTCCGAAGGCGGCGAATGCTCGTCCACGGCGATTCGCGCAATCATCAAAAAACTGGTTGCGGCGGAAAATCAGAAAAAGCCATTGAGTGACAGTAAGATCGCTGGTTTACTGGAGGCACAAGGCATTCAGGTCGCCCGTCGAACCGTCGCCAAGTACCGCGAATCCCTTGGGATCGCGCCTTCCAGCGAGCGTAAGCGTTTGATGTGACGGGCGGGCCACAGCGTTCGGGGTGTGTTCTAAAGTCGCTCAGGCGGTTTCAGGATACAGCCCAGTGGCAGGCACCCCGGCCTGCTGCGTTATGCACTGGCAACGAAGGAGAAGCTGTATGCAAGTCAACATCAGTGGACACCATGTAGAAGTCACCCCTCCACTGCGCGACTATGTCGAGCAGAAGCTGAAACGGCTTGAGGGTCATTTTGACAAGATCACCAATGTGCAGGTGATCATGAAGGTCGACAAGCTTCAGCAGAAAATCGAAGCGACTCTACAGATTCCTGGTGGCGAGGTCGTCGCCAACGCCGAGCATGAAGACATGTATGCATCGATCGATGCGTTGACTGATAAGCTCGATCGCCAACTCAAAAAGCATAAGGAAAAGCAGCAGAGCCTTCTTCAGGGCACTGGCCGCTAACACTCCCCACCCATGATTCGACTTGAAACCATCCTGACCCCCGGCCGTTCCCTCGTGAACGTGCCGGGCGGCAGTAAAAAGAAAGCCCTCGAACAAATTGCCAACCTGATCGCGCGCGAAGTGCCGGATCTGGAGATGCAGGACGTGTTCGACGCGCTGATTGCCCGTGAAAAACTCGGTTCCACGGGTTTTGGTAACGGCATCGCCATTCCTCACTGCCGCCTCAAAGGCTGTGAGACCCCGGTCAGCGCCCTGCTGCACCTGGAAGCCCCTATCGATTTCGACGCCATCGACGGCGCCCCGGTCGACCTGCTGTTCGTTCTGCTGGTCCCGCAAGCCGCCACCGATGCGCACCTTGAACTGCTTCGGCAGATCGCCAGCATGCTCGACCGCAAGGAAGTACGCGACAAACTGCGCAGCGCCAGCAGCAATGAAGCGCTTTATCAGGTTGTTCTGGATGAACAAAACGGGCAGTAATCATGCGTTTGATCATCGTCAGCGGCCGCTCCGGCTCGGGTAAAAGTACCGCCCTCAACGTTCTTGAGGACAACGGTTTCTATTGCATCGACAATTTGCCGGCCGGCCTGCTGCCGGAGTTGGCAGAGCGTGCATTGATTCACACCGAATTGTCGCAGCCCCTGGTGGCCGTCTCGATTGATGCGCGCAACCTGCCCAGCCATTTGGATCGATTCCCGCAATTACTCGAAGAAGTACGTGCCAAGCACATTCAGTGTGACGTGCTCTATCTGGACGCCGACGAAGAAACGCTCCTGAAGCGTTTTTCCGAAACCCGGCGGCGCCATCCCCTCAGCAGCCCGCACCGCTCTCTGGCCGAAGCCATCGAGGACGAGAGCAAGCTGCTCGGCCCGATCATCGATCTCGCCGACCTCAAGATAAACACCACCGATCTCAACCTGTATCAGCTACGCGACGCCATCAAGCTGCGCCTGTTGAACCAGCCAGAGCCGGGTACGGCGTTTCTCGTCGAGTCGTTTGGCTTCAAGCGTGGTATGCCGGTGGATGCCGACCTGGTATTCGATGTGCGCTGCCTGCCAAACCCCTACTGGAAGCCGGAATTGCGTGATCAGTCGGGGTTGGACCAGCCCGTGGCCGAGTATTTGGCCGCACAACCGGATGTCGAGGAGATGTTCCAGGATATCTCCAGCTACCTGCTCAAATGGCTGCCGCGTTTTGCCGCGAGCAACCGCGCCTATGTCACCATTGCCATTGGCTGTACCGGCGGCCACCATCGCTCCGTCTATCTGACCGAACGTCTTGGTCAGGTGCTGCAACAAACCCTCAAGAACGTCCAGGTTCGCCACCGCGACCTTAGCTGAAAGGAACACCCCCGCGATGCCCGCTCTGGAAATTGAAATCATCAACAAATTGGGTTTGCACGCCCGCGCCTCGGCGAAGTTCGTCGGTGTTGCGGGGCGGTTTCCCTGCCAGGTCCGCGCTGGACGTACACCCGAGTCCATGGTTGATGGAAAAAGCATCATGGCGATGATGATGCTGGCCGCCGGCAAGGGCACCAAAATTCACCTGAAAACAGAGGGCGAGCAAGAGCAGGAGGCGATGGACGCGCTGGTGGAACTGATCAATAACCGCTTCGACGAAGGCGAATAAAGGCGTCCGGCTTGCCGGCCATGGCCCCCTCAAGCCAGACATGGGCTCACAATCGATCACCGGCAAGCCAGCTCCTACATGGGAGCGGGCTTCAGCTCAACGCTGTATCCATCACCATCATCAAACAAAACCCGACGCACAAGCCAAGACTGGCGAGCTTCTCGTGGCCATTGCGCCGGGATTCGGGAATCACCTCGTGAGTCACCACCAACAGCATTGCCCCTGCCGCCAGCGCCAGGCCTAGTGGTAACAGCACCTCAGCCAAACTCACCAGCCAGGCGCAAAGTACTGCAAACAGGGGCTCCACCAGACCTGATGCCGCGCCAATCACAAAAGCCTTGAAGCGTGACATTCCCGCTCCTGCCAACACTAGAGCAATCACCAGCCCCTCGGGCACATCCTGCAAGGCAATCCCCATGGCCAGGCTGTCCGCATCGGGCATGCCGCCCCCCGCCGAAACGCCAACCGCCATGCCTTCCGGGATGTTATGAGCAACGATGGCAAACACGAACAGCCAGATGCGCGGAGGGATTACCGGTTTTTCCGGGGTGCCCACCAGCATTTCCGGGCTCGCACCGGACACTTTGCGGTCGACCAGGTACAACCCGAACGCCCCCAGCAGAATACCGAAGCTGATCAAACCGCTGGCCCCCCAAGGCGAAAGCCCCAGCCTTTCTGCCGCAGCAATACCGGGAACAATCAGCGAAAATGCGGTTGCCGCCAGCATCACTCCAGCACCGAACCCAAGCAAGGTATCGCTCAAGGCAACCGGCATGCGGCGGATTACCAACACAGGCACCGCGCCCAGCGCCGTACCCAGCGCGCAGATCGCTCCGCCTTGCAAGGCGCGCAGGATGCGCGGTTCCAGATTCAGCCACGCCAGCCCTTGGGCCACCAGCAATGCAGTCCCTGCCAATAGCAGCAGCGAGCCAAACGCGTAACGAAACCTTCGTCCGCTGCTGATCGCCAGTGTTTCAGTGCCCATAATTGGCCTTAGATCTTGTTATAGAAGGTGAATGTCAGGCCACGGCAGCCTGATAACGTGCCGAGACTTCCGGCCAGTTGATGACGCTGTAAAAGGCATTGATGTATTCCGGACGGCGGTTCTGATACAGCAGGTAGTAGGCATGCTCCCACACGTCCAGACCGAGGATCGGCGTGTTGCCGTTCATCAGCGGGCTGTCCTGGTTCCCGCTGCTCTCCACTACCAGGGTCTTTTGCGGTGTGACGCTGAGCCAGGCCCAGCCACTGCCGAAACGGGTCAGTGCGGCCTTGGTGAAGGCCTCTTTGAAACTGTCGAAACCACCCAGCTGTTCATCGATAGCCTTGCCCAGCGGTCCCTCGGGTTTTCCGCCGCCCTTGGGTGACATTACCGCCCAGAACAACGAATGGTTGGCGTGGCCACCGCCCTGATTGATCACCGCGGCACGCAGTTTTTCCGGCAATTGCTGCACGCTGGATACCAGCTTCTCCACTGGCCAGCCCGCGAACTCAGTGCCCTCGACGGCGGCATTGAGGTTGTTGATGTAGGTCTGATGGTGTTTGGTGTAGTGGATTTCCATGGTCTGCGCATCGATATGCGGTTCCAGGGCATCGTAGGCGTAAGGCAAGGCAGGCAAGGTATAAGTCATATCAATGTGCTCCGTAGTAAGGGCTGTTGCGAGTCGACGCCGGCGATGGCGCCGCAGTACCGCCCAGCAAGCGATGGGTACGGGGGTATTCGCCGTGATCGCTGATGAAATTCAACAGTTCGACGTAGGTCTTGCTGCTCTGGCGTAGGGCAGCCTCTCGCAATTGCGGGGTCAGGCGCGGGTCCTGCATGGCCTGCAACAAGCGTTGATGAATGGCACAGAGGTATTCCGCGCTTTCTTCAGGCTGGTTCAGGCGCAGGTGCAGGTCCGCCAGGTTGTGATGGGAAATCACGCAAGCCGCCACGGCCTCGTCGGCATCCGCCCAGCGTTCGAACAACACTTGGGCCAGGGCCAAGGCTTGCAGATAGGCCTCGCGGGCGTCGACCAACTCGCCCGCCATGAAGCAGCGATTGGCCCGTTCGATCGTACGTTTCCAGTGCTCCATGGTGAGCCTCCAAAGCAGAGTCGGTGATTACACGCCGCCGGCCGTGAGCTTTTCCGGATCCAGCAGGACTTCCAGTTGGCTGCGCGGCAAGTCGGTGTGTTCGAGGGCGACATCGATCACCGGGCGGCCTTGCTGATAGGCCTTCTTGGCAATTTCGGCAGCCTTCTGATAACCAATGATCGGGTTGAGTGCGGTTACCAGGATCGGGTTGCGCGACAGCGCTTCCTTGAGCTTGGCTTCGTTGACCTTGAAGCTGCTGATCGCCTTGTCGGCCAGCAGGCGACTGGAGTTGGCCAGCAATTCGAGGCTGCCAAGCAGGTTCTGGGCAATGATCGGCAACATCACGTTCAACTCGAAGTTGCCCGATTGACCGGCGACGGTGATCACCGTGTCATTGCCTATGACTTGAGCCGCAACCATGGCCGTCGCTTCCGGGATCACCGGGTTGACCTTGCCCGGCATGATCGAAGAACCAGGCTGCAAACCTTCCAGCTCGATTTCTCCCAGGCCGGCCAAGGGGCCGGAATTCATCCAGCGCAAATCGTTGGCGATTTTCATCAGCGACACGGCAACCGCCTTGAGCTGACCGGAGACGGCAACCGCGGTGTCCTGAGATCCGATCAGTGCGAAAAGATTTTTGCCGGGCATGAACTGCACGCCGGTCAAGCTGCTCAACTGCTGGCTGAAGCGTGCGGCGAATTCGGGGTGCGCATTGATCCCGGTGCCGACCGCCGTGCCGCCTTGCGCCAGCGCCTGCAAGCTCGGCAACAAATCCTGCAGGTGACCGATATTGGCCTTGAGCTGCTGTGCCCAGCCGTTGAGCACCTGGCTCATACGTACGGGCATAGCGTCCATCAGGTGGGTCCGGCCGGTCTTGACGAACGAGTGAACCTCTTCGGCTTTGCGCTCGATGACCTGTACCAGGTGCAACAGAGCCGGCAGGGTTTGCTCATGCAATACCAGTGCAGCACTGACGTGGATGGTGGTGGGAATGATGTCGTTGCTGCTTTGGCCACAGTTCACGTGATCATTGGGGTTCACCGCCTCACCGAGCAAACGGCTGGCCAGAGTGGCGATCACCTCGTTAGCGTTCATGTTGGAACTGGTGCCGGAGCCGGTCTGGAAGATATCCACCGGGAAGTGCTGCATGAAATCGCCTTCCAGCAGGCCTTGGGCGGCATCCACAATGGCCTTGCCCTGCCCTTCGCTGATCTGTTTGAGATCGACGTTGACCTTGGCGGCGGCGGCCTTGGCCAGGATCAGCGCACGAATGAACTGCGCCGGCATGCGTTGATGACTGATCGGGAAATTGTTCACCGCGCGCTGGGTTTGCGCACCGTACAAGGCCTCGGCCGGCACTTGCAGTTCGCCCATGCTGTCGCGTTCGATACGGGTGTTACTCATCGGAGGATCCTTGCACAAGGTCAGACACAGAAAGGGAAGGCAACAATTCGCAGGTCGCCAATTGCCACGCAAAGGACTGCCAGCGCTTGAGGCGGCAAGCGCAGTGGGAGAGTTTTTCCAGGTCACGCAGGGGGCGCCAGGCCTGATCCAGGCACAGGGAGCGCCAATGCCAAGGCAGGGCGATGTCGCTGGCGGTATCGAGCAACAGGCGAAATGAGGTCTCAGCGATGGTCCACGGATGAGTGGCCGTGCAGCACGCCAGGTAGCGACCTTCATTGAGGTAGTGTTCGATCAGGCGAGGTTCGTTGGGATCGAGCCCGCAGCGAATCTGACGACTCATCCAGCGCCAGCTTTCCAGATAAGGATCTTCATGCAGAACAGAACTCATGACCCACTCTCACCAGTAATGATATTCATTATTAAATGATATTAAGAATCAAAACAAGGGTGCCAGACTGATCGCTCTGTTGCGCGAGCACAAAAAAAGGCGCGCCATCCACAAGATGGCGCGCCTTTTTTAGATAGACCTGAAAGCGTTAGCTGCCCGCGACGGTCATCCGCTCGATCAGCACAGAGCCCGTGCGAATATTGCTGCGCAGTTCCAGATCATTGCCCACGGCAACGATCTGCTTGAACATGTCGCGCATATTGCCGGCAATGGTCACTTCCTGGACGGCAAATTGAATCTCGCCGTTTTCTACCCAGAAACCGGCCGCGCCCCGTGAGTAATCACCGGTCACCATATTCAGGCCATGCCCCATCAATTCAGTCACCAACAGACCACGCCCCATTCGACGCAACAACGCAGCCTGATCTTCGTCGCCATGGGTGACGAACAAGTTGTGCACGCCACCCGAGTTGGCAGTGCTCGGCAGGCCGAGTTTGCGACCGGCATACGTGCCAAGCACATAAGAGACCAACTCGCCCTTCTCGACAAACGGCTTGGCATAGGTCGCCAGCCCATCGCCGTCGAACGCTGCGCTGCCCATTGCGCGCATCAGGTGCGGACGCTCATCGATGGTCAGCCATTCGGGAAACAGCTTCTGCCCGATTGCGCCCTCCAGGAACGAAGACTTGCGGTACAGGTTGCCGCCGGAAATCGCGCCCAGGAAACTGCCGAACAAACCACCCGCCAACTCCGCCGAAAACAGCACCGGCACCTCGCAAGTCGGTACCGGGCGCGCGCCCAGCCGGCTGGCGGCACGTTGTGCGGCACGTTGGCCAATGCTCACCGGGTCGGCCAGCAATTCGCCCTGGCGGTTCACGTCGTACCAATAGTCGCGCTGCATCTGGCCATCCGCTTCGGCGATCATCACGCAGCTCAAACTGTGACGGGTGGACGCATACCCGCCAATAAACCCATGGCTGTTGCCGTAAACACGACAGCCTTGATGTGTGCTCAACGTGGTGCCATCGGCATTCTTGATGCGGGCATCCGCATCGAACGCCGCCGCTTCGCAGATCAACGCGCGCTCGATGGCCTGCTCTGGCGTGATGTCCCAGGCGTGGAACAGATCGAAATCCTTCACATCCCTGGCCATCAGCGCTTTGTCGGCCAGCCCCGAGCTTTCATCCTCGGAGGTGTGCTTGGCGATGGCCAACGCGGCAGCCACAGTCTCGCGAATGGCTTCCGGCCCGCTGGCCGAAGTGCTGGCCGAACCCTTGCGCTGCCCCGCGTACAAGGTGATGCCAAACCCCTGATCACGGTTGAACTCGACGGTTTCCACCTCGCGCTGACGCACCGACGTCGACAGCCCCTGCTCCAGCGATACCGCCACCTCACAGGCACTGGCCCCCTGGCGCTTGGCCTCGGCAAGGATCTGCTCGACTTGTTCCTGCAAGGCCGGTAACGCTTGCGGACCGACGCTTTGGGCTGCACTCATGGTTTTCTCCACTCAAATTCTGCTTTCGGTTAAGGCCATCGAGCGACCGGGCCGGACAAGCGGCCCCCGACTGGTTATCATGGCGGCGTTTCTTTGCGGACTGCCACCATGGTTGATTCTTACGACGACTCCCTCGATGGGGAGAAAAGCAAATCCCAGGTCAAACGTGAGCTGCATGCTCTGGTTGACCTCGGCGAGCGCCTCACGACGCTCAAGCCTGACTTGATTGCAAAACTGCCACTGACCGACGAAATGCGCCGGGCCCTGGCGGATGCGCCCAAGCACACCGCGAATATCGCGCGCAAACGGCACATCTCGTTCATCGGCAAGCTGATGCGCAACCAGGACACTGACGCCATCCTGACCCTGCTCGATCAACTCGATGCTTCCACTCGCCAGTACAACGAGCGCTTCCACAATCTGGAACGCTGGCGCGACCGCCTGATCTCGGGCGATGACGCCGTGCTGGAGAAATTCGTACTGGACTACCCGGACGCAGATCGCCAGCAACTGCGCTCCCTGATCCGTCAGGCCCAGCACGAACTGGCGCATAACAAGGCGCCAGCCACCAGCCGTAAAATCTTCAAGTACATCCGTGAGCTGGACGAGACTCAACGCGGCCTGCGTTGATCCTCTTCCCCGGGTGGCGATCCTCGCCACCCGGCACTCCCCGCCTTACGCGCCCGTGCCACCCACGGTGATCGCATCAATCTTCAAGGTTGGCTGACCGACGCCCACCGGCACCGACTGCCCATCCTTCCCGCAAGTGCCCACACCACTGTCCAGCGACAGGTCATTACCCACCATCGACACCTTGCTCATGGCCTCCGGACCGTTGCCGATCAGCGTCGCACCCTTGACCGGCGCAGTGATCTTGCCGTCTTCGATCAGATACGCTTCGCTGGTGGAGAACACGAACTTGCCACTGGTGATATCCACCTGACCGCCACCGAGGTTGGCACAGTAGATGCCGCGCTTCACCGAGGCGATGATTTCCGCCGGGTCGCTTTCGCCGCCCAGCATGTAAGTGTTGGTCATGCGCGGCATCGGCAGGTGCGCGTAGGACTCACGACGACCGTTACCGGTCCGTGCCACGCCCATCAGGCGGGCGTTAAGCTTGTCTTGCATATAGCCTTTGAGCACACCGTTTTCGATCAGGGTGGTGCACTCGGTCGGCGTGCCTTCGTCATCGACGCTCAACGAGCCACGGCGACCAGCCAAGGTGCCATCATCCACGATGGTGCACAGCTTGGACGCAACCATTTCGCCCATACGCCCGCTATAGGCCGAGCAGCCCTTACGGTTGAAATCACCTTCCAGGCCATGGCCGACGGCCTCATGCAGCAGCACCCCGGACCAACCCGAACCCAGCACCACCGGCAAGGTACCCGCCGGCGCCGGGATGGCTTCCAGGTTCACCAACGCCTGGCGCAGCGCTTCGCGGGCATAACCCATGGCGCGGTCTTCGCTGAGGAAATAACGGTAATCCGTGCGCCCGCCACCGCCATGGCCGCCACGCTCGCGGCGACCGTTCTGCTCGACGATCACGCTGACATTGAAACGCACCAATGGCCGCACATCCGCCGCCAGGCCGCCATCGGTAGACGCCACGAGAATGCGCTCCCACACCCCAGCCATACTCACGCTGACCTGCTGGATACGCGGGTCCAGCGCACGAGTGGCCGCATCGACACGCTTGAGCAGCTCGACCTTCTCGGCACGACTGATCACTTCCAGCGGATTATCCGGCGCGTACAACTGAGCGACGTCCTGGGAACTGAACGCCTGTACCGTGCCATGCTGGCCAGCACGCGAAATCGAGCGTGCAGCGCGAGCCGCGGCGCCCAGGGCTTCAAGGGTGATCGCGTTGCTGTAGGCAAAGCCGGTTTTTTCACCGGATTGCGCACGCACGCCAACGCCCTGGTCGAGGTTGAAACTACCTTCCTTGACGATGCCGTCTTCCAGGGCCCAGGACTCGGAGATCTGCCCCTGGAAATACAGGTCGGCCGCGTCGATACCCGGCCCGGCCAGATCGCCCAGCACGGTTTGCAAACTTTCGATGGTCACGCCACCGGGCGCCAGGAGGTGTTCACTGACTGAGGACAACAACTCGCTCATAGGTTTGGCCTTAAATTCATCGTTCCGAAGCAGGTCGCTGTGCGCCCTGCGAGAAAAAGCGCCGATGGTTGGCCACCGGCATGCGCGCCCGTATCGACGCCTGTTCACTGCTATCGCGTTCGGCCAGCAACACCGCTTCACCCTGATCCTGTTGCGTCAGCACGCGCCCCCACGGGTCGACAATCGCCGCATGGCCAAAGGTTTCCCGTGGCCCCGGATGCACGCCGCCCTGAGCGGCTGCCAGCACATAGCACTGAGTCTCGATGGCCCGCGCGCGAATCAGCACGTCCCAGTGCGCAGCCCCGGTCACCGCCGTAAAGGCCGAGGGCGCGGTGATCAGCTCAGCCCCCGCCGCGCGCAACTCGCTGTACAGTTCGGGAAAGCGCAGGTCATAGCACACCGTAAGGCCAAGGCGACCCACCGGCGTATCCGCCACCACCACATGGCTTCCGAAAGCATAGTCATCGGACTCGCGATAACGCCCCCGGGCATCGGCCACGTCCACATCAAACAGGTGAAGCTTGTCGTAGCGCGCGACGATTTCGCCCTGCGCATCGATCAACAGCGAGCACGCATTGGACTTGGCGTTCGGCTGACCCTGCGGCGGCAACGGCAAGGTGCCGGCCACTATCCACAAGCTGAGGTCGCGAGCGGTCTGTTTCAACCATGGCAGGATCGGGCCCTCACCCTGCGCTTCGGCGCGCCCGATTTCGGCCACATCGCGTCGCCCCATGGCCGCGAAGTTTTCCGGCAACACCGCCAGCTTCGCCCCGCCCGCCGCCGCTTGTTCCAGCAGCCGGCGAGCCTGGACCAGGTTGGCCAGCACATCGCTCTGGCTGACCATTTGAATTACCGCAAACGACATGGGCCGACACTCCGTGCACAGGATGAATAGCCTCAGGCTACTCCAGAAACGCTCAGTTGGGCTTTTCGAAAGGCTTGTCGAAGGTGATTTTCGGATCCTTCCACGGCCCTTGCACCTTGTATTGCACACTGGCGAAGCGCGAAACGCGATCACCGATCAGCTTGTCGATCAGAAACAATGCGCCACCGATCGCCGGCGCCCCCACGATCAAGGCCGCGATCGGCAGGTTATTGGTCACCGGCAACGTCACCAGCAACTTGGCATCGACGCGGTCAGCGACCAGGTCCAGAGTACCGTTCAACTCCAGGTTACTCGAAGGCCCCGTCAGGGTAATCGGCTCACGCGTCACGAACACGCCATTGCTGGCGGCCAGCAACCCTTTGACCCGGTCATAACTCAAGCCCTTACCGAGCAAGTCCGAAAAGTCCAGGCGCAAACGACGCCCGATCGAGTTGAAGTTCAGCAGACCAAATACCCTCAACGCCTGGGCGCCGCCCTCCACCTCAACGAACTGACCGTTACGGAACGCCGCGTCCAGGCTGCCGGAAAAGCGTTTGGGCCCGACATAGGCCGGAGAACCAGGCCAGCGGCCATCCACATCAAGGTGGAAATCCTCACTGGTAACCGTCGGCGCATAGCCCCAGCCCTTGAGTACATCACCGATGTTCTTGCCATCCAGACGGCCCTTGTACCAACTGCTACTGTCCCCCGGCGCACCTTCCCAACCACCGCTCCCCTTGAGCTGCATGCCCTTGAGTCCCAGGTCCAGGTTGTTGAGGGCCAGGCCTCTGGCCGTCGGACGGATCTTCAGCGACCAGGCGCCCACCAGATCTGGCCCCTGGAATAGCTGATCGATGGCGATATCCATGGCCGGAATGTCCTTGGGGTCGATATCGGCCAAGGGGTCCGGCGCGTTTTCGTCGGCCTGGACCGTCGGGTCCACCGCCGGCAACTTCACGTATTGCAGGTTGATTGCAATCGGCGCGCCCTTGGCGTCCGGCAGGTTCACGGTGCCCTTGGCCTGCTGGCTGTCGAGCTGCAAACCCCAGGCCCCGGGCTTGCGGTCCAGTTGCAGGTTGACCTGATCGAACCGCGTGCCCAGCCCCGTGAGCTTGTTTACCTTGAAGTCGGCACTGCTCAACAACTGTTTGGCGCTACCGCCCGGGTCATTCCCGGCATAGCGGGCCACCAGTTTCTTCCACGGATCGATGTCCAGCTCCGACAGCACACCGCGTACGCGCAAGCCCTTGGCGCCCGGCAACAGTGCATCGCCATCACCGAGAAACAGCTCGCCCCGGCCCTCACTGAATTTGTCTGGCGGTGCCGCAAAGGTGAAATTCGCCAACTCGCCGTAATCGAACCAGTACCGGCGCTCCGCCCCCTGCAAGGTCATGCGGAACACGCTGTCACGGCCCTGGCTGGCTGGCATGCCGAATGGTGCCGGTAGATCCACCGCAACACCCTTGAGGTTGGAACTGACCATCAATTGGCTGTCGGCGCCGTCGAGGTTGAGCTGCAACTGGTACGGGATATCGCCGGACACCGGCAACGCTTGACTGATTTTCAACCAGTCCGTCAGCCGCTTGACCGTCACCTGCCCCCTGGCAGTGACACGGGTACTGATGTTTCCCGGCTTGCCGTCAGCGAAGATCTGCGCGGTGATTGGCCGATCAAACGCCTGGGCCGTAATATTCTGCCCGCTCAAGCCCTTGGCGCTGTCGAAGCGAAAGCCACCCTTGAGCTGGGTCAGGTCCAGAGTGGGTTCCGCCAATTGCAGGTGCGCCTTGTCGGTCTGGAAATCCACCACGATCTTCGGCTCGGTGCCCTTGACCAACGACACATCCAGATCCAGCGTGCCTTGCAGATCACCCTCGCCTTTCCAGCCGGCGAAAGTGGAGACGGTGCCGATCGGCGCCTCCTGAAGGATCTTCAAGCCATCGCCCAAACCACCGGCGAACCCGCCGGTAATCAGCAAATGGCTGTCCTTGCCGGTGGGCGCGTGGGGAATATTGACGTAGACATCCTTGACCTTGGTGTCGAGCAACTGGCCTTTGCTGGCCAGGATGCGCACGCCTGTCTCCTCGACAAACACCTCGCCATTGACCTTTCCCACATGGGGCCAGCCCGGCTGGAACGCCAGCTCGGCATCATGCACCTTGAAGAACAGGCTGATATTGCGGGCGGCGGGCAGCGCATCATGGTTCAACGAGCCCTGATACTGGAAGAACCCCTGGTCGACCGCCCCCTTGAGGATCGCCGTGCGCAGCCATTCATCCAAAGCCGGGCTCAACACCGCCGGCAGGTACTTGGGGGTAAAACGACCATCGCCGTCGACCATGCCGACCCGCAAGTCCATATAGTCTTCCTGGTGCTGATCGAAATGCAGGCGTATCAGGAAGTCCGCTGCGATCTTGCCCTCCTCCCCCAACACCTTGATGTAAGGGGCGATCAGAGTGAAGCCTTGCTTGTCCAGCGTCCATGTCAGGCGCGCATTGGCCTGGATGTACTGCCAGGGTTTGGCGAAGATCGGGTCCAGGTGCAGGGAAAAGTCCTTGCTGTCCATGCGCAACTCGCCATGGCCCAAGTCACCGCTGATGCTGCCTGACACATTGCGTGCGGCCGGCGCGCCAAAGTAGGCATCAAACCCGATACGCTCGAGATTGGCGGCAAAGCTGACTTTTTGATCGGTCGTGTCTTGAGGGCGCAGCTCCACCAGCACGTTACGCAGCAGGCCGGTGGCCTTGAGATGCTGGATCGTCTTGGCAAAGCCTTCCGGCAGCGGCGCCAGGGCATTGAGCAGCGGCGTGATCGGCGTCAAATCCAGGCGGTCGGCCTGAAGCTTCCAGACCTCCAGGTCCTTGTCGGTGGCCAGGGTCTGCCGCACGTGCAGGCGCGACTCCCAGCGCGTCTCCCCCAGGTTCATCGCCAGCGAGTCGAACAGCACATCAAGCCCCGTATCGCTGCGCTGGAGATAGGCGGTGAGCGCCAGATTTTCGATATGCACAGGCTTGCGGTCGGCGTAGCTGCCCTTCATCTGGGGCGAGTTGAGGCGCACCACCGCGCTCTGTACGGCGCCCTTGGCCCAGGTCAGCCAGAATTCACCGCCGGCCTTGAGCTGGGTAAGCTTCCATTGCTGGGTCAGCTTGACGGGAATCCACTTGGCCCAGTCGCTTTGCGGCAAACTCAAGTACGCCTGAACGTCAGCGTCCTTCCATTGACTGGCACGAATGCGGCTGCGCAGGCTAACGGCCAGGGGCTGGCCGTCGGGCAGGGTCAAGCGAGCGTCCAGGCGTTGGCGGGTCATGCCGGTGTGCAGGCTCAGGCCCACATAAGTCAAGGTGACTGGCGCCTGGTCAAACGGCTGCAAGGTCACCTGGCTGTCGAGCAGCGAAACGCGCTTTACCCTCTGCATGCGCTTGAGCAACTGCTCGGGATCCAGCGGCTGGTCGTCCTGCACAGGCAAGCCTTGCAGTGTCCAGCGGCCATCCTTGTCTTCCTTGACGCCCAGTTGCAGGCCACTGACCTCCAGGTGGGCAATACGCACTTCACGCGCAGTCAGGCTGGCCCACAGGTCCGGCACTACCTCGACCTGGTCCAGGCGTAACGCACTGCCACCCTCACCCAACGTCACGTCGTGAGCCAGCAACACCGGGGCAAAACCACTCCAGCGGCCTTCCAGGCTGCCGATTCGCAACGGCATGTCCACGGCGGCCTGGGCCTTGGCCTCGACTTCGGCGCGGTATTCGGCCACCAATGGGGTCAACTCGCGCCCCAGGCTCACGTACACCGCAGCGAGCACCAGCAGCAAGGCACACAGGCCCAGGCCCCAACGGGTCAAAGCGGCAAAAAAGCGCATGAGACGCTCCATGTCAGGCGACCCTCAAGGCGTTAGTCGGACGGCAGATCAAGGTCTGCCGGTCTCGTGAAAACAAGCGAATGGGGATCAGAGCAGCACCACGTCGTATTGTTCCTGGGAATACATGGTTTCGACCTGGAAGCGTATCGTGCGTCCGATAAACCCCTCCAGTTCGGCAACGTTGCCGGACTCTTCATCCAGCAGCCGGTCGACCACTTTCTGGTTGGCGAGCACTCTATAGCCTTCAGCCTGGTAAGCCCGCGCTTCGCGCAGGATTTCCCGGAAAATCTCGTAGCAAACCGTTTCCGGCGTTTTCAACTTGCCGCGCCCCTGGCAACTGCTGCACGGTTCGCACAGCACTTGTTCCAGACTCTCGCGGGTGCGCTTGCGGGTCATCTGTACCAGGCCCAGTTCGGTGATCCCGATGATATTGGTCTTGGCGTGATCACGCTCCAGTTGCTTCTCCAGGGTGCGCAACACCTGGCGCTGGTGCTCTTCGTCTTCCATGTCGATGAAGTCGATGATGATGATGCCACCCAGGTTGCGCAGGCGCAGTTGACGGGCAATCGCGGTGGCCGCCTCGAGGTTGGTCTTGAAGATGGTCTCTTCGAGGTTGCGATGCCCCACGAATGCACCGGTGTTGACGTCGATGGTGGTCATGGCTTCTGCCGGGTCCACCACCAGATAACCGCCGGACTTGAGCGGCACCTTGCGCTCCAGTGCCCTCTGGATTTCATCTTCGACGCCGTACAGGTCGAAAATCGGCCGCTCACCCGGGTAGTGCTCCAGGCGGTCGGCAATTTCCGGCATCAGTTCAGCGACAAATAGCGTGGTGCGCTGGAATGTTTCCCGCGAGTCGATGCGAATTTTCTCGATCTTCGGGCTGACCAGGTCACGCAGGGTGCGCAGCGCCAGGCCGAGATCTTCGTAGATCACGCTAGGTGCGCCAATGGTCTTGATCTGTGCGCCGATCTGGTCCCACAGGCGTCGCAGGTAACGGATATCCATCAGGATCTCATCGGCGCCCGCGCCCTCTGCGGCGGTACGCAGGATAAAACCGCCGGCTTCCTTGATACCCTCGGCGGCCACGCAGTCGCTCACCACCTTTTTCAGGCGTTCGCGCTCGGCTTCGTCTTCGATCTTCAGCGAAATACCGACATGAGCGGTACGCGGCATGTACACCAGGTAACGCGACGGAATCGACAGCTGAGTGGTCAGGCGTGCGCCTTTGGAACCGATGGGATCCTTGGTGACTTGCACCACCAGGCTCTGCCCTTCGTGCACCAGCGCGCTGATGCTTTCCACCGCCGCCCCTTCGCGCAGGGATATTTCCGAAGCATGGATAAACGCCGCACGGTCCAGGCCGATGTCGACGAATGCGGCCTGCATGCCCGGCAATACACGCACCACCTTGCCTTTATAGATATTGCCGACGATCCCGCGCTTCTGGGTACGCTCGACATGCACTTCCTGCAGAACACCGTTCTCTACCACCGCCACGCGCGATTCCATCGGCGTGATATTGATCAGAATCTCTTCACTCATGGCTGGGTCTCGTTCAGGCGTTTTCACAAGGATGACCGGTCGCTCAAGGCTGGGCGCTGGAGCAAGGCGTTCAGCGCGCGGTAAGGTTTTGCCAACAGGGTATGCCGAAATCGCCAAGCAGTTGTGCGGTTTCGCAGACCGGCAGGCCAACCACCGCCGAATAGCTGCCATTGAGTCCGGCCACAAACACCGACCCGAGCCCCTGAATAGCATAGCCGCCCGCCTTGTCCTGCGGTTCTCCACTGTGCCAGTAGGTTGCAGCCTCCCCGAGCGAAATCTCGCGAAAACGCACATGACTGCTTACACATCGGGTTTCGCAACGCTGGCCGTCCGTGATCGCAATGGCCGTGAGCACTTCGTGCTCGCGTCCCGCCAGGGCCATCAGCATGGCCAAGGCATCAGCCTGGTCCACCGGTTTGCCGAGAATCTGGCCGTCTACGATCACTGCCGTATCGGCACCCAGCACACAGGCACCGACCGTGTTTTCAAGCGCAGCAAAACCCGCTGTCGCCTTGCCGCGCGCGAGACGCTCGACGTAGGAAACAGCGGATTCATTTGTAAGAGGAGTTTCATCAATGGCGGCGCTGACCACGGTGAAAGGCACACCGATCTGGGTCAGCAGTTCACGCCGCCTCGGAGAGCCCGAGGCCAGGTAAAGCGAATTCATTGCAGACTCTCCCTGTAGAGTTCGATAACCAGGCAGAGCCTCGCAATCCATTCAATTGATTTTGTAACGACGACGCAAGCCACGCAGACCGAAACTCACCCAGGGCCACAGCAACGCACTGACCAGGGCCGGCAACACCAGCGCCAGGGTTGGCTGACGGTTGCCGGTCAAGGCACTGAGCCACAACTGCACCAACTGCGCCAAGCCGAAGATCACCAGGATCACCAGGCATTGCTGCCACATCGGGAACATGCGTAGACGCTGCTGCAACGACAACACCAGAAAGGTGATCAGGGTCAGGATCAACGCATTCTGGCCCAGCAAGGTGCCATAGAGCACGTCTTCCGCCAAGCCCAGAAACATCGCGGTAACCATACCCACTTTATGCGGCAGGTTCAGCGACCAGAAGGCCAGCAGCAGCGCGAGCCAGAGTGGACGCAGGATTTCCATGAACTGAGGCAAGGGCGAAACGCTGAGCAGCAAGCCGATGGCAAAGGTCAGCCAGACGATCCAGCCGTTGCGCGAATGAGTACTGGCCATTATTCCTCCCTCTGCCGTGGGGTAGCCGGGGCGGTCGCCGGAGGCTTGACCGCAGGTGTCGCGGCGGGGGGTTTAGTCACGGTGGGCTTGGCAGCGCGCGCATTGTGAGCCGCAGGCTTGACCGGTGTCGCGACAGGCGCCGCCGCCGGAGCAGGCGCGGGCGGCCCGACGAATGCCGGCTTCGGCACTGTTGCCGGGACGATAGGCCCGGTACCGTTCTGTTTGTCTTCGGCTTCCTGGGCTTGGGCGGCGTCATTGGCACGCTCTTCCGGCGTGCGGTTGTCGCTGAACACCAGCAACAGATAGCGGCTGCGATTAAGGGCAGCGGTCGGCACCGCACGGACAATGGCGAAAGGCTGGCCGGAGTCATGGATCACTTCCTTGACCGTCGCCACCGGGTAACCCGCCGGGAACCGCTGCCCCAGCCCGGAGCTGACCAGCAGGTCGCCTTCCTTGATATCGGCCGTATCCGCCACGTGACGCAATTCCAGGCGCTCGGGGTTGCCGGTACCGCTGGCAATCGCGCGCAAGCCGTTGCGGTTGACCTGCACCGGGATGCTGTGGGTCGTGTCCGTCAGCAGTAATACCCGTGAGGTGTAGGGCATCAGCTCGACCACCTGCCCCATCAGGCCACGGGCATCGAGCACCGGCTGGCCAAGGACCACACCGTCGCGCTCACCTTTGTTGATGATGATGCGATGGGTGAACGGGTTGGGGTCCATGCCGATCAACTCGGCCACCTCGACCTTCTCGTTGACCAGCGCGGAAGAGTTGAGCAACTCGCGCAGCCGAACGTTCTGCTCGGTGAGGGCCGCCAGCTTTTGCAGGCGCCCTTGCAACAGCAGGTTCTCGGTCTTGAGTTTTTCGTTCTCGGCGACCAGTTCGGTACGGCTGCCGAATTGGCTGGCCACCCCCTGGAACAGACGTTGCGGCAGGTCGGTGATCCAGTAAGTCTGCATCAGCACCAGCGACATCTGGCTGCGCACAGGCTTGAGCAGCGCGAAGCGGGCATCGACCACCATCAACGCGACCGAAAGCACGACCAGCACCAGCAGGCGCACGCCCAATGAGGGGCCTTTGGCGAAAAGCGGTTTAATAAGCCGCTCCTCCCAGGCAAATGTTTTCTTTATTCATACGGCATCAAACCGGCCTGGATGCAGATTGAAGAAGATAAACGCCAACAGGCAGCACTGCAAAGTGCTGCCTGTGAACGAAGCATGAGGCCAATCCGCCAGCACTTATTCGCTGGAGAGCAGGTCCATGGTGTGTTTATCCATCATTTCCAGCGCACGGCCACCACCACGGGCGACACAGGTCAGCGGGTCTTCGGCGACGATGACCGGCAAACCGGTTTCCTGGGCCAGCAGTTTGTCGAGGTCACGCAGCAAGGCGCCACCACCGGTCAACACCAGACCACGCTCGGCGATGTCGGAAGCCAGCTCCGGCGGCGATTGCTCCAGGGCGCTCTTGACCGCCTGAACGATAGTGGCCAGGGACTCTTGCAGAGCCTCCAGCACTTCGTTGGAGTTCAGGGTGAAAGCACGTGGAACACCTTCGGCCAGGTTGCGACCGCGCACATCGACTTCGCGCACTTCGCCGCCCGGGTAAGCGGTACCGATTTCCTGCTTGATGCGCTCGGCGGTGGACTCGCCGATCAGGCTGCCGTAGTTACGGCGCACATAGGTGATGATCGCTTCGTCGAAGCGGTCGCCGCCGACACGCACGGATTCGGCATACACCACACCGTTCAAGGAAATCAGGGCGATTTCAGTGGTACCACCACCGATATCCACCACCATCGAACCGCGGGCTTCTTCAACCGGCAGGCCAGCACCGATCGCAGCAGCCATAGGCTCTTCGATCAGGAACACTTCACGGGCACCGGCGCCGAGGGCCGACTCACGGATGGCACGACGCTCAACCTGGGTGGACTTGCAAGGAACGCAGATCAGCACGCGAGGGCTGGGCTGCAGGAAACTGTTTTCGTGAACCTTGTTTATGAAGTACTGCAGCATCTTCTCGCAGACGCTGAAGTCGGCGATCACGCCGTCTTTCATCGGACGAATGGCAGCAATGTTGCCAGGTGTACGGCCGAGCATGCGCTTGGCCTCGGTGCCGACGGCAACGACACTTTTCTGATTACCGTGGGTCCGAATGGCCACAACCGATGGCTCATTCAGGACGATACCGCGCTCGCGCACGTAAATAAGGGTGTTGGCAGTGCCCAGGTCAATGGAAAGATCGCTGGAAAACATGCCACGCAGTTTCTTGAACATGGGAAAGGGACCCTAGGCAACGCGTGGGTAAAAAAGTGCGGCAAACTCTAACAACGACAGGGATTTTGGGCAAGGCGCCAATGTGCTAAATTGGCCGACTTTCTGTGCACCAACCCCCACAATCGCGGCCGTAAGACCGTAGAAATGCGGTAGTGTTCCGACAATCTAACACACGGACAGCCTCCGTTCCGTTTTCCACTGGAGAATCCCCATGGCGCTTGAACGCTCCGACGTGGAAAAAATCGCTCATCTGGCCTCACTCGGCCTGAATGAAGACGATCTTCCACAGACCACCGCAGCCCTGAACAGCATTCTCGGGCTGGTCGACCAAATGCAGGCCGTGAACACCGACGGCATCGAGCCCCTGGCTCACCCGCTGGAAGCCAGCCAGCGCCTGCGCGCAGACGTCGTGACCGAAAGCAATAATCGCGAGGCCTACCAGTCCATCGCGCCAGCGGTCGAAAACGGCCTGTACCTGGTTCCGAAAGTCATCGACTAAAGGGAAAGAGCCTGCAATGCACGAATTGACTCTGGCCGAGATCGCCCGCGGTCTCGCCGATAAAAAGTTTTCTTCCGAAGAGCTGACCAAGACCCTGCTGGCGCGCATCGCCACGCTCGACCCCAAGGTCAACAGCTTCATCAGCCTCACCGAAGAGCTGGCCTTGAGCCAGGCCAAGGCCGCCGACGCACGTCGCGCCAACGGTGAAAATGGCGCACTGCTGGGCGCACCGATCGCCCACAAAGACCTGTTCTGCACCCAGGGCATTCGCACCAGCTGCGGCTCGAAGATGCTCGACAACTTCAAGGCGCCCTACGATGCCACCGTGGTGTCCAGGCTGGCTGCCGCCGGCGCCGTGACCCTGGGCAAGACCAACATGGACGAGTTCGCCATGGGCTCGGCCAACGAGTCGAGCTGGTACGGCGCGGTGAAAAACCCGTGGAACCTGGAGCACGTGCCGGGTGGTTCGTCGGGTGGTTCGGCTGCCGCAGTAGCCGCGCGCTTCCTGCCGGCCGCCACGGCCACCGATACCGGCGGCTCGATCCGTCAGCCTGCCGCCTTCACCAACCTCACCGGTTTGAAGCCGACCTACGGTCGCGTATCCCGCTGGGGCATGATCGCCTATGCGTCCAGCCTGGATCAGGGCGGCCCTCTGGCCCGCACCGCAGAAGACTGCGCAATATTGTTACAAGGCATGGCCGGGTTCGATAAACAGGACTCCACCAGCATCGACGAGCCGGTGCCGGACTACAGCGCCAGCCTCAATACGTCGCTCAAGGGCCTGCGCATCGGCGTACCGAAGGAATACTTCAGCGCCGGTCTCGACCCGCGCATCGCCGAGCTGGTGCACAACAGCGTCAAGACGCTGGAAGGCCTCGGCGCCGTGATCAAGGAAATCAGCCTGCCGAACAACCAGCACGCGATTCCTGCTTACTACGTGATCGCACCGGCGGAAGCGTCCTCCAACCTGTCGCGTTTCGACGGCGTGCGCTTCGGCTATCGCTGCGAAAACCCGAAAGACCTTACCGACCTTTACAAGCGCTCCCGTGGCGAAGGCTTCGGCGCCGAAGTACAACGCCGGATCATGGTGGGTGCCTACGCGCTGTCAGCCGGCTACTACGATGCGTATTACCTCAAGGCGCAGAAAATCCGTCGCCTGGTGAAGAACGACTTCATGGCCGCGTTTGAACAGGTCGACGTAATCCTCGGCCCAACCACGCCGAACCCGGCCTGGAAACTCGGCGCCAAGAACGGCGACCCGGTGGCTGCGTACCTCGAAGACCTCTACACCATCACCGCCAACCTCGCGGGCCTGCCGGGCTTGTCCATGCCGGCCGGTTTCGTCGATGGCCTGCCGGTCGGCGTGCAGTTGCTCGCCCCATATTTCCAGGAAGGCCGCCTGCTCAATGTGGCGCACCAGTACCAGTTGAACACTGACTGGCACACTCGCACCCCTACCGGCTTCTGAGGAGAACACTATGCAATGGGAAGTCGTGATCGGGCTGGAGATTCATACCCAGCTCGCCACCCAATCGAAGATTTTCTCCGGTAGCGCCACCACGTTCGGCTCCGAGCCCAACACCCAGGCCAGCCTGGTCGACCTGGGCATGCCCGGCGTGCTGCCGGTGCTGAACCAGGAAGCGGTGCGCATGGCCGTGATGTTCGGCCTGGCGATCGATGCCGAGATCGGCCAGCACAACGTGTTCGCGCGCAAGAACTACTTCTACCCGGACCTGCCCAAGGGCTACCAGATCAGCCAGATGGAATTGCCCATCGTCGGCAAGGGCTTCCTGGACATCCCGCTGGAAGATGGCACGGTCAAGCGCGTCGGCATCACCCGTGCACACCTGGAGGAAGATGCCGGCAAGAGCCTGCATGAGGAATTCAACGGCGTCACGGGCATCGACCTGAACCGCGCCGGCACGCCGCTGCTGGAAATCGTCTCCGAGCCGGACATGCGCAGCGCCAAGGAGGCCGTGGCCTACGTCAAGTCGATCCACGCACTCGTGCGCTACCTGGGCATCTGCGACGGCAACATGGCTGAGGGCTCCCTGCGTTGCGACTGCAACGTCTCGGTACGCCCCAAGGGCCAGGCCGAGTTCGGCACCCGTTGCGAGATCAAGAACGTCAACTCGTTCCGCTTCATCGAGAAGGCGATCAACAGCGAGATCCAGCGCCAGATCGAACTGATCGAGGACGGTGGCAAGGTCATCCAGCAAACCCGCCTGTACGACCCGAACAAGGACGAAACCCGCGCCATGCGCAGCAAGGAGGAAGCCAACGACTACCGTTACTTCCCCGATCCGGACCTGCTGCCGGTGGTCATCGAGGATTCGTTCCTGGACGACGTACGCAAAAGCCTGCCGGAACTGCCGCAGCAGAAGCGCGAGCGTTTCCAGTCGCAACTGGGCCTGTCGGTGTACGACGCCAGCGTACTGGCGTCGAGCCGCGAACAGGCGGACTACTTCGAACAGGTGCTCGGCATCGCGGGCGACGCCAAGCTCGCCGCCAACTGGGTCATGGTCGAGCTGGGCAGCCTGCTGAACAAACAGGGCCTGGAAATCGACGAGTCGCCGGTCACCGCCGAGCAACTGGGCGGCATGCTGCTGCGCATCAAGGACAACACCATCTCCGGCAAGATCGCCAAGACCGTGTTCGAAGCGATGGCCAGCGGTGAAGGCAGCGCCGATGAGATCATCGAGAAGCGTGGCCTCAAGCAGGTCACCGACAGCGGCGCAATTTCGGCCGTGCTCGACGAAATGCTCGCGGCCAACGCCGAGCAGGTCGAACAGTACCGCGCGGCAGACGAAGCCAAGCGCGGCAAAATGTTCGGCTTCTTTGTCGGCCAGGCGATGAAAGCTTCCAAAGGCAAGGCCAACCCGCAACAGGTGAACGAATTGCTCAAAAGCAAGCTCGAAGGCTGACATAGGTAGGACCCGGCTTCTGTGGGAGCCGGGCTTACCCGCGATGCAGGCGCCTCGGTGCATCAGTGACACCGTGGTGACGCCATCGCAGGCAAGCCAGCTCCTACATAGGCCAGTTTCCACACTTGTAACGGGAGTACCTCGCATGAAGCGTCTATTAGGCCTCCTGGCCCTGTTCTCCCTGCTGACCGGCTGCGCCAGCGGCGTCATCAATCCCAACGGCTACGACGAAACCGGCACCGCCTCTTATTACGGCGCCCGGCACCATGGCAAAAAGACTGCCAGCGGTGAACCCTTCAACCAGAACGCCCTGACCGCCGCCCACCGGCAATTGCCGTTCGGCACCCAGGTCAAGGTCACGAATCTCGACAACGACAAATCCGTCGTCGTCCGCATCAACGATCGCGGCCCGCACACCCGTGGGCGCTTGATCGACCTTTCGCGCAAGGCCGCCGAACAGCTGGGCATGATCAGCAGCGGCACGGCACGCGTGCGCGTACAAGCGCTGAGCAACTGACGGAGCCCTGGCCATTTTCGGACTCACCGCCCTCTCGCCCTGGAGCCTGATCGAACTGATCGGCGGCCTGGTGCTACTGATCCTCGGCGCCGAAATCCTGGTGCGTGCCGCCGTGCGCCTGGCCGCCAGCCTCAAGGTGCGACCATTGATCATCGGCCTGAGCATCGTCGCCTTCGGCAGCAGCGCGCCGCAAATGACCGTCAGCCTGCAAGCCACCCTGGCGGGCAATACCGATATCGCGGTGGGCAGCGTGATCGGCAGCAGCATCTTCAATATTCTGGTGACCCTGGGCCTGTCGGCACTGGTCATTCCGTTGCGGGTTTCACGGCAACTGGTGCGCCTGGATATCCCGGTGATGATCCTCGCCGGCCTGCTGGTGTCCACCCTCGCCGCCAATGAAGAATTGACGCCCCTCGACGGTTTACTGTTGCTCATCGCCCTGGTGGCGTACCTGGGCCTGCTGCATTACCAAAGCCGCCACTCCCGCCGCCCTCGCACTTTCGAAACCGTGACCCAGGCTCCCTGGTTGAGCAGCGCGCTGCTGATACTCGGCGGTTTGCTGGTGCTGGTACTGGCCGGGCATCTGTTATTGGGCGCCGCGGTGGACGTCGCCTCCGACCTTGGCCTGTCGGAGCGCATCATCGGCCTGACGCTGATCGGCGTCGGCACTTCCCTGCCCTGCCTGGCCACCTCGCTGATTGCAGCAGTGCGTGGCGAGCGTGAAATTGCCGTGGGCAACGTGATCGGCAGCAACCTCTTCAACCTGCTGGGAGTGTTGGGGTTCACCGCCCTGGTAGCCCCATCGCCCCTGTCGGTTTCGCCCAACGCCCTGGACTTCGACCTGCCGGTGATGCTCGGCGTGGTGGTGTTGTGCCTGCCGGTGTTCTATTCCGGTTACCGGGTCACCCGCGTCGAAGGCCTGGTCTTACTGGGGCTGTACCTGGCGTATGGGCTACACGTGGTGTCGTTCACCACCGGCATGCCGCTGGCCAATAAGCTCGAACAACTGATGTTGTATTACGTCCTGCCAGCGCTGGTGGCCCTGCTGTTGTTCACTACGCTGCGAGCCTGGCGCCGCCAACACAAGAGGGAACCGCAATGACCGATCAGAAAAAAACCGGCGTGGAAATGCGTCGCCAGGTCATGGGCGACGTGTTCGTCGACCGCGCCTTGGGCAATGCCACCGAGTTCAGCCAGCCGCTGCAGGACTTCGTCAATGAACATGCCTGGGGCAGTGTGTGGAACCGTGAAGGCCTACCGCTGAAGACCCGCAGCCTGATCACCCTCGCCGCGCTCACCGCGCTCAAGTGCCCGCAGGAACTCAAGGGTCACGTACGTGGCGCGCTGAACAACGGCTGCACCGTGGAAGAGATCCGCGAAGCGCTGCTGCATTGCGCGGTGTATGCCGGGGTGCCGGCGGCGATTGATGCGTTTCGGGCGGCGCAGGAAGTGATCGAGGCGTATCAGGCAGACAAGCAGTGATTGTCAGATAGCCGTTCGCGAGCAAGCCCGCTCCCACAGTTGAATGTGTTCACATACCAAAATGTGGGAGCTGGCTTGCCTGCGATCGGCCCTCACGGACGGCACAAAACTCAGATCCACCCACCCGCCTGCAACACGAAGATCCCGATATTGGTGGTCACCGCCGCCATCAAGGTGGTGATCACGATAATCGCCGCCGCCAGCTCATGGTTCCCCTCCGCAGCCCGAGCCATCACGAAACTCGCGGCGGCCGTCGGCGCACCGAAGTACAGGAATAGAATCCCCAGTTCCGGCCCCCGAAAGCCGAGCAGCCAGGCCCCCAACGTCGCGAACACGGGCAACCCGACCATTTTCACCAGGCTGGCGCTCAACGCCATGCTGCCGCTTTTGCGCAACGCCGCCAGGGACAACGTGCCGCCGATGCAGATCAGCGCCAATGGCAGGGTCATGTCCGCCAGGTACTGGGCGGAAGACTCCAGCCAACCCGGCAGGCCAATCTGGAACACCGCGAACGGCGTGGCCGCGATGACGCTGATAATCAGCGGGTTAGCCAACACGCTCTTGCAGATGCTCCATGGATCGGACTTGATCACCGGGCTGTACACCGCCAGCACAATGGTCGAGAGGGTGTTGTAGAACAGGATCACCAGCGCCGCGAGGATCGCGCCGAGGGAGATGCCATAGTCACCGTACATGCTCGCGGCCAGCGCCAGGCCGATCACGCCGTTGTTGCCCCGAAAGCAGCCCTGGGTGTAGATGCCCCGGTCCTCTCGCTTGCACCGAAAGATCGCCCAGCCCCAGGCCAAGGCAAAGCTGAGCAGAGTGGCTACGGCAAAATAGATCAGCAGGCCCGGCTTGAGCGCCGAATGCAGGTCGGCATGCAGGATACCCAGGAACAGCAGCGCCGGCATGGTGACGTTGAACACCAGGGACGAGGCGGTGTGGATAAAGTTGTCGTTGATCCAGTTGACACGCTTGAGCAGCACCCCCAGGAACAGCATGGCAAACACCGGCGCGGTGATGGTGAGGGTGGTGAGAAAAATGGCCAGCATGCCGGGAGAACCTTGGTGAGCGTCGTTAGGTGGCTAATGATAAGCCAGTACGACCGGGTTCGTCTGGGCAACACCGATCAAATGTGGGAGCTGGCTTGCCTGCGATAGCGGTATTCCAGTCACATCTGCATGAGCTGACCCGCCATCATCGCAGGCAAGCCAGCTCCTACAAGATCAGTGAGGGTCTCAGGTAATCGGCGCAGGGTTGAACAACGTGATGTCGTTGTGCAGCTTGTGCCGCTCCGCCCACGTCTGCTGCTTGCCGCTGGCGACATCCAGGTAGAAGTGGAACAGCTCCCACCCCAGCTCCTCGATGCTCGCACGCCCCGTGGCGATGCGCCCGGCGTCGATGTCGATAAGGTCCGGCCAGCGCTGCGCCAGTTCCGTGCGGGTCGACACTTTCACCACCGGCGCCATCGCCAGCCCGTAGGGCGTGCCACGCCCGGTGGTGAACACATGCAGGTTCATCCCGGCGGCCAGTTGCAGGGTGCCACACACAAAGTCGCTGGCCGGTGTCGCACAAAAGATCAGGCCCTTGCCCTTGAAACGTTCACCCGGGCCGAGCACACCGTTGATCGCGCTGCTGCCGGATTTGACGATGGAGCCCAGGGACTTCTCGACAATATTCGACAGCCCGCCCTTCTTGTTGCCCGGCGTGGTGTTGGCGCTGCGATCCGCCTCGCCCTTGGCCAGGTAACGGTCGTACCAGTCCATCTCCCGGACCAGTTCCTGGGCAACGGTCTGGTTCTCGGCGCGGGACGTCAGCAAGTAGATGGCATCGCGCACTTCGGTGACCTCGGAAAACATCACCGTCGCGCCGGCCCGCAGCAGCAGATCCGAGGCATAGCCCAGCGCCGGGTTGGCGGTGATGCCGGAAAACGCATCGCTGCCGCCACACTGCATGCCCAGGATCAACTCCGACGCCGGCACGGTTTCCCGGCGACGCTGGTCGAGTTTCTTCAGGCGCGTCTCGGCCAGCTCCATGATCTGTTCGATCATTTCGGTAAAACCGTGACTGGAATCCTGCAACCGATACAGCCACGGCTCACTCAAATCGACGGAGCTGTCGTTGTCGTGCATCACCTGCCCGGCCTGCAATTTCTCGCAGCCCAGGCTGATCACCAACGCCTCACCACCCAGGTTCGGGTTGCGCGCCAGGTTGCGCACGGTGCGGATCGGAATGTAGGCATCCGTGGCAGTGATAGCCACACCGCAGCCGTAGCTGTGGGTCAACGCCACCACGTCATCGACATGGGGGTACTTGGGCAACAGTTCGTCCTTGATGCGCTTGACCGCATGATCCAGCACCCCGGTGACGCACTGCACCGTGGTGGTGATCCCCAGAATATTGCGCGTGCCCACGGTACCGTCGGCGTTGCGATAGCCTTCGAAGGTAAACCCCTCCAGCGGCGCCTGGGTTTGCGGCACGTCGGTGGACAACGGCAAGCTGTCCAGCGGCGGCGCGGTGGGCATGCGCAGTTGATCTTCCTGCACCCAACTGCCGCGCGGGATCGGCGCCAGGGCATAACCGATGGTCTGGCCGTAGCGAATGATCTGACCGCCCTCGGGGATATCTTCCAGGGTCACCTTGTGGCTCTGGGGGATGAAGTCCACGGTCACCAGGCCGTCCGGAAACTCGGTACCGGCAGGAACACCCTGGTCATTGACCACGATCACCACGTTATCGCGCTCGTGCAAGCGAATGGAGCGCGGCGAGTCGGCATGTTCAATCAACTGCATTACATCGCCCCTCAGGAATGCGCTTCGGTAAGTTGGGTCAGCTCAGGCCCTTTGGTGGGCGGCTCTTTGAGCACCACACGCTTGATCGGCCCGACGATGACCAGGTAGCTGAACACCGCCAACAAGGCGTTGGCGCCCACGAATACCAGCGCCCACTTGAACGAGCCGGTGGTGCTGATGATGTAGCCGATCACGATCGGCGTACTGATAGAGGCCAGGTTGCCGAACATGTTGAACAGGCCGCCACTGAGGCCGGCGATCTGTTTCGGCGAGGTGTCCGACACCACCGCCCAGCCCAGTGCGCCAACGCCTTTGCCGAAGAAGGCCAGGGCCATGAAGCCCACCACCATCCACTCGATATCCACGTAGTTGCACGCCACGATACTGCACGACACCAGCAACCCGCCGATGATCGGCGCCTTGCGTGCAAACGTCAGCGAATGGCCCTTGCGCAGCAGGTAGTCGGAAATCAAGCCGCCCAGCACCCCGCCGATAAACCCGCAGATCGCCGGCAGCGATGCGATGAAACCGGCCTTTAGAATGGTCATGCCACGCTCTTGCACCAGGTACACCGGGAACCAGGTCAGGAAGAAATAGGTGATGCCGTTGATGCAGTATTGGCCCAGATAGACGCCTAGCATCATGCGGTTGGTCAGCAACTGGCGGATGTAATCCCACTTGGGACCGTCGGTCTTCTGGCCCTTGGCCTTGTCCTGATCCATGTCGACCATCGCCCCATTCTCGGCAATGTGTCGGAATTCGGCGTCATTGATCATCGGATGGTTGCGCGGACTGTGGATAAGTTTCAGCCAGATCAGCGAGAACAGAATGCCGATGCCGCCCATCACGATAAACACGTGTTGCCAGCCGAAGGTGTAGACGATCCAGCCCATCAACGGGGCGAACAATACGGTGGCGAAGTACTGCGCCGAATTGAATATCGCCGAGGCGGTGCCGCGTTCAGCCGTAGGAAACCATGCCGCGACAATACGGGCGTTTCCAGGGAACGACGGCGCTTCAGCCAGGCCCACCAGGAAGCGCAGCATGAACAGCGCAACTACCGCGGTGGAAACACCGAACTCGCCGACATAGCCTTGCAGCACGGTGAACAGCGACCAGGTAAAGATGCTCAAGGCATAGATTTTTTTCGAGCCGAAGCGGTCGAGCAGCCAGCCACCGGGAATTTGCCCGGCTACATAGGCCCAACCGAATGCAGAGAAGATATAACCGAGGGTGACCGCGTCGATGCCGAGGTCTTTTTGCAGGCTGGAGCCGGCGATCGCGATAGTGGCCCGGTCGGCGTAGTTGATCGTGGTCACCAGGAACAGCATGAGCAGGATCAAATAGCGGACGTGGGTCGGCTTGGTCGCTTGCATGAAGATGTACTCCCACTAATTATTTTTTTTGCGGGTAAGCATTGTGTGTCTGCGGGGACCGCTTCCTGTGGGAGCTGGCTTGCCTGCGATGCAGACACCTCGGTGCTTCAGTAAAACCGAAGTGAGGCTATCGCAGGCAAGCCAGCTCCCACACAAGCCAGCCCCTACAGGAACCGGGTTCAGCAGGTAGTGCGTGTTACGAACCGATGTAGCTGGTTTTCACCACGGTGTAGAACTCTTGCGCATAGCGACCTTGCTCACGCGAACCATAGGATGAGCCCTTACGGCCCCCGAACGGAACGTGGTAGTCCACACCGGCGGTCGGCAGGTTGACCATCACCATGCCGGCCTGGGAGTGGCGTTTGAAGTGGTTGGCGTATTTCAACGACGTAGTGGCAATGCCCGCCGACAGACCGAACTCGGTGTCGTTGGCCATCGCCAGTGCCGCCTCGTAGTCCGCGACGCGTACCACGTTGGCCACCGGGCCGAATATTTCTTCACGGCTGATGCGCATGGCCGCTTCGCTGTCGGCAAACAAGGTGGGCGCCAGGAAGTAACCTTCGGTATCGCACGTCACCAGGCCACCACCGCTCACCAACCGCGCACCTTCACTCTGGCCGATGTCGATGTACTTGAGGTCCTGGTCCAGCTGGGCCTGGGACACCACCGGGCCAATGTCAGTGCCGCTTTTGAGCGCATGACCGACCTTGATCGACTTCATGCGCTCGGCCATCGCCGCGACGAACTGGTCGTGGATACCGGCGGTGACGATCAAACGGCTCGACGCCGTGCAACGCTGGCCGGTGGAGTAGAACGCGCTCTGCACCGCCAGCTCGACGGCCTGCTTGAGGTCGGCGTCATCGAGGATGATCTGCGGGTTCTTGCCGCCCATTTCCAACTGCACCTTGGCCTGGCGCGACACACAGCTGACTGCGATCTGACGCCCCACGCCCACCGAACCGGTAAAGCTGATGCCGTCGACTTTCGAGCTGTTGACCAGCACATCGCCCACCACGCGACCACTGCCCATCACCAGGTTGAACACACCAGCGGGGAAGCCTGCACGGGAGATGATTTCGGCCAGGGCCCAGGCGCAGCCCGGTACCAGCTCGGCGGGCTTGATCACCACGCAGTTGCCGTAGGCCAGGGCTGGGGCGATTTTCCAGGCGGGAATGGCGATCGGGAAGTTCCACGGGGTGATCAGGCCGACCACGCCCAGGGCTTCACGGGTGACTTCAACATTGACGCCCGGACGTACGGACGGCACGTAATCACCGGACAGGCGCAGGCATTCACCGGCGAAGAACTTGAAAATATTACCGGCGCGGGTCACTTCACCGATGGCTTCGGGCAGGGTCTTGCCCTCTTCCCGGGCCAGCAGGGTGCCGAGTTCTTCGCGGCGGGCGAGGATTTCGCTGCCCACTTTATCCAGCGCATCATGACGCGCCTGGATACCCGAGGTGGACCAGGCTGGAAAGGCGGCACGGGCAGCATCGATAGCCGCGTTGACCTGAGCGACGTCAGCCTTGGCGTATTCACCGATGACATCGGACAACTCCGACGGGTTGATATTGGCGCAGTAGTCCGCGCCGGCCACCCATTGGCCGTTGATGTAGTTATCGAAACGTTTGGCTTGGGACACAACTCTTCTCCTGACGCAAAGGCCGCTGATCACTCAGCGGCCTGATAGATGGTTACTGCGCGCCTTGCTTGTCGATCAGCGCGGCCAGGGCTTCGTATTCTTCCGGCAGCAGGTCGGTCAGCGGGGTGCGCACGGGGCCGGCGTCATAACCGACGATCTTGGCGCCCGCCTTGACGATGCTCACGGCGTAACCGGCCTTGCGGTTGCGAATGTCGAGGTAAGGCAGGAAGAAGTCGTCGATGATCTTGCCGACGGTGGCGTGATCTTCGCGGGCAATGGCGTGGTAGAAGTCCATCGCGGTTTTCGGGATGAAGTTGAACACCGCCGAGGAGTACACCGGCACGCCCAGGGCCTTGTAGGCAGCGGCGTAAACTTCTGCGGTCGGCAGGCCGCCCAGGTAGCTGAAACGGTCGCCCAGGCGACGGCGGATCGACACCATCAACTCGATGTCACCCAGACCATCCTTGTAGCCGATCAGGTTCGGGCAGCGCTCGGCCAGGCGTTCCAGCAGTGGCGCAGTCAGGCGGCACACGTTGCGGTTGTACACCACCACACCGATCTTCACGGACTTGCACACCGCCTCAACGTGAGCGGCCACACCTTCCTGGCTGGCTTCGGTGAGGTAGTGCGGCAGCAGCAGCAGGCCCTTGGCCCCCAGGCGTTCGGCCTCCTGGGCGTACTCGATCGCCTGACGAGTCGCACCGCCCACGCCGGCCAGGATCGGCACGCTGCTGGCGCAGGTATCAACGGCGGTCTTGACCACCTGGGAATATTCGCTCGCCGCCAGGGAGAAAAACTCACCGGTACCGCCCGCCGCGAACAAGGCAGTGGCGCCATACGGGGCCAGCCATTCCAGACGCTTGATATAGCCCGCCTGGTGGAAATCACCCTGGGCATTGAAATCGGTGACCGGGAAAGACAGCAGACCGGAAGAGAGGATGGACTTCAGTTCTTGTGGATTCATTATTCGAACACCCTGGGTGAAGACTTTCTGTCGAAAGGTTGTTGGTTGTGTTGATGTCGTACGTCATCGTACAACTATAAAAGAATTCGTCAACTGCAATTCATCGAACTTCATCCAGCGGAGGGTTGAGGCATGGGTTCTTGACGTAGGAAGTTTTTCCTCTATGCTGCAAATAACTGTATATGCATACAGTTATTACGGAAGATTCCTACGACATAGCAAGGAGCTAACATGTCAGATCTTGAACTCGCGGCACCCGCAAAAAACCCACCCACGTTGCGCTTCGAAGGCGGCGAACACACGGCCATCGGTGATGACACGCTGCTGCGTTTCGCCAAAGACACCCAGGCGATTCCTGCACGACAAGTCGAATTGCACCTGCCCAACGGGCTGGCGCTGACCTACGGCCAGGTGATCGCCCTGGGCGGCGATTTCTACGGTATTCCCGGCAAGCCCATCAGCGATGGCGCCTCTGCCGCCGAACGTGTGCAACGTTTTACCGCTGCGTTCAATTCATTGGCCGTATTGCCGGCCTCACGGGAGGAAGCGCACAAGATCCTCGCGGTGATGCAGAAGGAGATCAACGCGGTGAAGCAGGCGATCAAGGACGGCAAGCAACCGCACGAAGCCTATGACGCGCTCGGTGATACGTTGTCCGAGGAATGGAACCGCATCACCGGCGGCGGCAGTGCCGTCTCGGCGCTGATTCCTCTGGGGCGCTATTTGAAACTGGCGGCGGACAACGCTGACCACTTCGGCGAATGGGCGCTGTCAGCCTACCTGGCCGGCCATACCGCCGCGCTGCAACAGGCGGTGGCCGCCCACCAGACCGGTACCGATCAGGCGCTGGAGCTGGCGTATGCCATGAATAGTTTTGCCGATCACTTTTTGACCGACCTGTTTTCCGCTGGCCATCTGCGCGTACCACGCAAACAACTGGCCGCCGTGGTGACGCCAGGCGAACTGGGTTCGCTGATCAGCCGCTTCATGCACGACGAAGACAGCAAGTTCGGGCTCAAGGTGCGCAATGCCCTGGGTGATCAATGGCATGCTTACGGGGATAAACGCTACTTCGACGACATCGACGCGGCCAACCGGACTCAGGTCAAACGCGCCGTACAGGCCTCGGCCGATGAAATTTTCGACACGTTTATCAGCGGTGTCGCGCCCTCCCCGGCCAACTTCAAGGCGCCGCTGCATGTGCCGGACCTGAACGCAGCGCAGAACCCGGCGAACAACTTCTCGCCGCTGTTCAAGGTGGACGGTGACAAGGTGCTGCGGCGCAAGGACGTGAATGACCTGAACGACAAACACTGGACCAATGACTGGTGGGGATGGAGTACGTACTTGCTGCTCAAGGACTACAAGCCGAACCAGCCGGCCAACTAAGCTGGCACGCCATCCCAGGCACTGGAGATAAAAATGTGGGAGCAACTGTCTTGATGACTGATCGTTCCCACGCGGGGAACAATCAAGGGCGGTGGGTCAGGCGACATCTCTGTTGACTGTGCCGCCGCCTTCGCAGCGATGCGGCGACCCGACAAGCCAGCTCCCACAGGGGATCTCTGTTGTTGGTCAGAAAGTGTCTGGCACGATGGCCCTGCTGACAGCGTTTTCCCAGACACTGCAAGTCCCCTGTGGGAGCTGTCGAGCCCCGGCGAGGCTGCGAAGGCGGTGGGTCAGGCGACATCTCTGTCGACTGTGCCGCCGTCATCATTGGCAAGCCCCGCCCCCCACACAAGCCGGGTCCCACATTAGGTTGGTATAGCGCTCAACCGCGCTGCGCTTCTGCCTCTTCATGGGCATGGCGCAGTCGTTCGCGGCTGTTGGTCAGGTGCAGGCGCATGGCCGCGCGTGCCGCGTCCGAATCCTGGCGGGCAATCGCTTCGTAGATTTCTTCGTGCTCCCGGCTCAGGCGCCCCATGTAGTGTTGCTGGTCGTCGTGGGCCAGGCGCGCTGAATTCAGCCGGGTACGGGGAATGATGCTGGTGCCCAGGTGCGTCATGATGTCGGTGAAATAGCGATTGCCGGTGGACAGCGCAATTTCCAGGTGGAAGGCGAAGTCCGATGCCACGGCATCGCCGGCGTGGGCCGCACTTTCGTTCAAGGCATCGAGGGCTGCGCGCATGGCCGCCAGTTGTTCGTCGCTGCGGCGCAAGGCAGCCAGGCCTGCCGACTCCACTTCAAGGCTGATCCGCAGTTCCAGGATCGCCAGCACATCACGCAGTGTCACGACCGTGGCCGGATCAATCCGGAAACCGCTCGGGCTGGGCGTGTCCAACACGAAGGTGCCGATACCATGACGGGTTTCCACTTGCCCTGCCGCCTGCAAGCGCGAGATCGCTTCACGCACCACCGTGCGGCTGACTCCATGGGCATCCATGATCGCCGACTCGGTGGGCAGTTTGTCGCCCCGCTTGAGCTGGCCGTCGCGGATCTGCTCGGACAACACCGTGACCAATTCCTGGGCAAGGCTGCGGCGCTTGCGGGGAAGACGTGGGGCGGCGTTGGCGTTTTCCATGATGAATCATCTTTCTCGGTGAGCGTGAACACGCATCATAGCCCATGGCGGTTGTACGATCACCGTCCCGTCACGACTTTCATCCTTATCCTGCGCGCAAAAAAATGCCCCGACGCAGGTCGAGGCACGTTTACGGCCAGCGTGATGCGACAGCCTGTTACTTCACCACTTTCAGACTCGGCCGACCGCTCGGGCGCGGCGGTTCGGAATCCGGTGGCGGCACGTCATCGCCATCTTCGCCTTCGACCGTTTCGTCGTCCTCGAAAGGCGACTCCAGGTCAAAGACCATGCCCTGACCGTTTTCCCGGGCGTAAATCCCCAGGATGGCGCCAATCGGCACGTATAGCGTATGGGGCACGCCCCCAAAACGCCCTTCGAAGCTTACCGCTTCGTTGTCCATGTGCAGGTGGCGCACGGCGCTGGGCGACACGTTCAGGACGATCTGCCCGTCGCTGGCAAAACCCTGCGGCACCTGAACCGCAGGAAATTCGGAATTGACCAGCACGTGCGGGGTGCAATCGTTGTCCACAATCCACTCATAGAGCGCGCGAACCAGGTAGGGTCGACTGGAGTTCATCAACGGCTCCTTAAGCCTTAGCGCATATCGCGTTCGACACCAGACAGACTCGCCTGGAAAGCCTCACGCGCAAACTGGCGCTCCATGTAATCAAGCAGCGGCTTGGCTGGCCGCGGCAGTTCAATGCCCAGTATCGGCAAGCGCCAGAGTATGGGTAATAGGCAGCAATCCACCAGGCTTTGTTCCTCACTGAGGAAAAAAGGTTTGTCGGCGAACAGCGGCGAAACGCCGGTCAGGCTCTCGCGCAATTCCTTGCGCGCCTGCACGCGAACGGCTTCTTTTGTACGTGTATCCAGAATCACATCCACCAGCCCGCACCAGTCACGCTGGATCCTGTGGATCAGCAGACGGCTGTTGGCACGCGCCACCGGGTACACCGGCAGCAAAGGCGGATGCGGGTAACGCTCATCCAGGTATTCCATCACCACGGTCGACTCCCACAATGCCAGGTCACGATCGACCAGGGTGGGCAGGCTGCCGTAAGGGTTCACTTCGATCAGTTTCGGCGGCTGACGGCCCGCCTCCACACTGATGATCTCGGCGCTGACACCCTTCTCTGCAAGCACGATACGTACCCGGTGGGAATAGTGGTCGGCGGGGTCGGAGTAACAGGCCAACCGATTGGTCACGCCCATGGCGGTCCTCCTCGCTTGAAATTATCGAAAGCTCAAAAACGAGCGCGCCCAGGGAGCATCTCGGTAACGACTGGTACAACCAGACTGCTACGTATTCAGAGATGCCGCTGGGCGCGCAAGATTAACAGCAATTGCCTTACGTTTGGATCAATGCACGTCCTTCCAGTATTCGCGTTTGAGCAGATAGGCGAATACGAAGAAGAACGCCAGGTACAGCAGCACATAAGTACCGATGCGCTGATGTTGCAGTTTGACCGGGTTTGCCGAGTAGGCCAGGAAGGTCACGAGATTTTTTACCTTCTCGTCGAACTGCTCTTCGTTCAGCGTACCGGTCTTGGGCACGATGGTCAGCTGGTCACACGCTTCGTGGGTCAACGGCGTACCGGTCAACGGATCATATTGCTTCTTGCCATCTTCCACGACTTGAACCTGCTTGCACCCTACCACTTGACGTCCTTGCAGGCCGACCAGAACATTAGGCATGCCGACGTTCGGGAACACCTTGTTGTTCACACCCCATGGGCGCGCCGGGTCTTCGTAGAAGGACTTGAGGTAGCCGTAGAGCCAGTCGGTGCCACGCACGCGGGCCACCAGGGTCAAGTCGGGTGGCGCAGCACCGAACCAGACCTTGGCGTCAGCCGGCTGCATGCCGATGCTCATGTGGTCGCCGATCTTGGCACCGGTGAACACCAGCTTCTCCAGCATTACTTCATGGGGGATGCCCAGGTCATCGGCCACCCGCTCATAACGCTGGAACTTGGCGCTGTGGCACCCCATGCAATAGTTGGCGAATGTCCGCGCACCGTCTTGCATGGCGGCCTTGTCAGACACGTCGATGTCGACTTTTTCCAACTCGGGGCCACCATGCTCGGCAGCGAAGGACAGTAGCGGCAAGGCCGCAAGCATCAATGCAACGAATAATTTTTTCATCAGCCAGTCACCCTTTCCGGAACCGGTTTGGTCTTCTCGAGCCGGGTGTAGAACGGCATCAGAATGAAGTAGGCGAAGTACAGGAAGGTGCAGACCTGCGACAGCAACGTGCGCTCGGGGGTCGGCGCCAATACGCCCAGCACGCCCAGGATCACGAAGGAAATGCAGAACACCCACAGCCAGATCTTGCTCAGCCAGCCCTTGTAGCGCATGGATTTGACCGGGCTTCGGTCGAGCCAGGGCAGCACGAACAGCACCGCAATGGCCGCGCCCATGGCCATCACGCCCATGAGCTTGTCGGGAATCGCCCGCAGGATTGCGTAGAACGGCGTGAAGTACCAGACCGGCGCAATGTGCTCAGGGGTCTTGAAAGCGTTGGCTTGCTCGAAGTTGGGTTTCTCCAGGAAATACCCACCCATCTCCGGGAAAAAGAACACGATCGAGCAGAACACGAACAGGAAGACCACCACGCCGACGATGTCTTTCACGGTGTAGTAAGGGTGGAACGGAATGCCGTCCAGCGGTACGCCGTTTTCGTCTTTATGCTTCTTGATGTCCACGCCATCCGGGTTGTTCGAACCCACTTCGTGAAGCGCCAGGATATGCAGCACCACCAATCCCAGGATCACGATGGGCAGGGCCACGACGTGCAAGGCAAAAAAGCGGTTCAGGGTGATGCCGGAGATCAGGTAGTCGCCCCGGATCCACTGCGTCAGGTCGTTACCGATCACCGGAATCGCACCGAACAGCGAGATGATCACCTGTGCCCCCCAGTACGACATCTGGCCCCATGGCAGCAGGTAGCCCATAAAGGCTTCGGCCATCAGCGCCAGGTAGATCAGCATGCCGAAGATCCACACCAGTTCCCGCGGCTTCTGGTACGAACCGTAGAGCAGGCCACGGAACATGTGCAGGTAGACGACGATAAAGAACGCCGATGCGCCGGTGGAGTGCAACAGGCGCAGGATCGAGCCGTACTCGACGTCGCGCATGATGTATTCGACGGAGGCGAAGGCCTCTTCGGCCGACGGGGTGTAGCTCATGGTCAGCCAGACGCCGGTGACGATCTGGTTGACCAGCACCAGAAGTGCCAGGGAGCCGAAGAAGTAGAAGAAGTTGAAGTTCTTCGGGGCGTAGTACTTGCTGAGATGGTCTTCCCACATTTTGGTGGCGGGAAAGCGCGCATCGACCCAATCCATGAACTTGCTCATCAGGCTTTCTCCCCCTCGTCGACGCCAATGACAATGACACTGTCAGTCTCGTAGTGATGTGGCGGAACTGGCAGGTTCAAAGGTGCGGGTTGTGACTTGTAGACGCGGCCGGCCAGGTCGTAATGGGAGCCGTGGCAAGGGCAGAAGTAGCCACCGACCCAGTCCTTGCCCAGGTCGGCAGGGGCGACTTCGGGGCGGAAGGTAGGCGAGCAGCCCAGGTGGGTGCAGATACCGATCAGCAGCAGGATCTCTGGCTTGATCGAACGGATTTCCTTATCGACGTAGGCGGGTTGGTCGGAATTCTTCGAGTCGGGGTCGGACAGCTGACCTTCGATTTTCTTGAGATTTCCCAGGATTTCCTCGGTACGACGAACGATGAAGACGGGCTGGCCGCGCCATTCAGCAACCATCTGCTGCCCTGGCTCGATCTTGCTGACATTCACCTTCACCGGTGCACCTGCGGCTTTCGCCTTGGCACTGGGAAACCATGACCCCACGAACGGGACCGCAGCCCCCACCGCTCCTGCAGCACCCACCACGGATGTGGCTGCTACCAAGAAGCGACGCCGGCCTGCATTCACGCCGTCATTGCTCATTCAGTCCTCTCCCATCAGCTTTTTGGCCTGTTAAATCAGGCGTCTACTAAGTATTGAAGCTTTGCTTATAAAAATTTTGTCGGATGGTAATGAAAAGCCCCACGCCTGACAAGGGAATTGCCCGGCGCTCAGCCCCCAGGCCTTGTAGTATAGGGGGTCTACGGATGTGGCAAGTTGTCACGGCGAAATTTGTGCATAAATCGCAGGCAATAAAAAACGCCCAGCTCCATAAGGAGGCTGGGCGTTTTTGTGAAACGTAAAGCGAATTAACGCTTCGAGTACTGCGGACGCTTACGCGCTTTACGCAGACCGACTTTCTTACGTTCAACTTCACGGGCATCGCGAGTAACGAAGCCAGCTTTACGCAGGGTGCTGCGCAGGCCTTCGTCGTAGCTCATCAGTGCGCGAGTGATGCCGTGGCGGATTGCGCCAGCCTGGCCACTTACGCCGCCACCGATAACGGTGACGTAGATGTCGAACTTTTCAACGGTCTCGGTCAGTTCCAGCGGCTGACGGACTACCATGCGGGCAGTTTCGCGACCGAAGAAGTTGTCCAGGGAGCGGTTGTTGATCGAGATGTTACCAGTGCCCGGACGCAGGAAAACGCGTGCGGTTGCGGTTTTGCGACGGCCAGTGCCGTAATTTTGAGTCGCCGACATAATGAACTATTCCGTTAAAACTTCAGTTCTTGGGGCTGCTGAGCAGCATGAGGGTGGACAGCGCCCGCATAGACTTTCAGCTTGCGAAACATATCGCGACCCAGTGGGCCCTTCGGCAGCATGCCTTTGACCGCGATTTCGATCGGGGCTTCAGGCTTCTTGGCAATCAGGCCTTCGAAGTTGGAAGACTTGATACCGCCAGGGAAACCGGAGTGACGGTAGTACATTTTGTCGCTTGCTTTGTTGCCGGTTACACGAACCTGCTCAGCGTTGATGATCACGATGTAGTCACCGGTATCAACGTGCGGGGTGTACTCAGGCTTGTGCTTGCCACGCAGACGGCTGGCGACTTCAGTGGCCAGACGACCCAGGGTCTGACCAGCGGCGTCGACGACAAACCAGTCGCGCTGAACTGTTTCCGGTTTTGCAGTAAAAGTTGTCATTCTTTAATAGCCTCAGGGGCCGCCTGTAAAATAGACGGCGGATCTTACTGAATAGTGCGTACTTTGACAAGGTCAAAGGCAGCCGGATACAGACGCTATCGGGGGCTCGGGTCGGCGCGTCCGTTCAACGGCAAGATTCTTCGGCAGGCGGCGCATCACTTCCACTGCAGAAAGAGGTGGGCAATTATGCAGATTGCGAAAAAAAATTCAACCTGCTTTTATGAATGATTTCCCGGTAAGGAGTACTCGATGGACTACCGACAGTTGGGCCGTACCGACCTTGAAGTCAGCGCGATTGCCTTGGGCACCATGACCTGGGGCGAGCAGAACAGCGAGGCAGAGGCCTTCGCACAAATCGAGCGCGCCAAGGCCGCTGGAGTCAACTTCCTGGACACCGCCGAGATGTACCCCGTGCCACCCAAGGGCGAAACCTACGGCGACACCGAGCGCTGCATCGGCAATTACTTCAAGCGCAGCGGCGACCGAGCCGACTGGGTCCTCGCCACCAAGATCGCCAGCCCCGGCAACAATATCGGTCACATTCGCGGCGGCCATCTCAAGCTCAACCGCCAGCACATCGTCGAAGCCCTGGACGCCAGCCTCAAGCGCCTGCAAACCGACTATATCGACCTTTATCAACTGCACGCCCCCGAGCGCAGCACCAACTTTTTCGGGCAATTGGGGTATGTGCATAAAGTCGAAGATGATCTGACGCCGCTGGAAGAAACCCTTGAAGTACTGGGCGAGCAGGTCCGCGCCGGCAAGATCCGCCACATCGGCCTGTCCAACGAAACCCCGTGGGGCGCCATGAAGTTCCTGGCCCTGGCCGAAGCCCGTGGCTGGCCGCGCGCGGTGTCGGTACAGAACCCCTACAGCCTGCTCAACCGCAGCTTCGAGGTGGGCCTGGCGGAAGTCGCCATGCGTGAACAGTGCGGGTTGCTGGCCTATTCGCCCCTGGCATTCGGGATGCTCAGCGGCAAGTACGAGGGCGGCGCCCGCCCAGCCAATGCGCGCTTGAGCCTGTTCAGCCGCTTCAGCCGTTACTTCAACCCGCAATCGGAGGCCGCGTGCAGCCGTTATGTGGCGCTGGCTCGGGAACACGGCCTGGATCCGGCACAAATGGCCCTGGCGTTCGTGACGCAGCAGCCGTTCGTGACCAGCAACATCATTGGCGCCACGACCCTGGAACAACTGGAAAGCAACTTGGCGAGCGCCGAGCTGAAGCTCGCGAAAGAGGTGCTGGACGGGATCGAGGCAATCCAGAAGGATCATCCGAACCCTGCGCCTTGATGGATCTTTAGGCCCCCATCGCAGGCAAGCCAGCTCCCACACTTGAAAGTGTTCACAAATCAAAATGTGGGAGGGGGCTTGCCCCCGATGAGGCCCTCAGCAACACCACAAGATCAGAGCGCTCGCGCAATAATCTCCTTCATGATCTCGTTGGTCCCCGCATAAATCCGCTGCACCCGCGCATCCGCCCAGGCCCGGGCAATCGGGTATTCCCACATGAAGCCGTAACCCCCGTGCAACTGCACGCACTCGTCGAGCACCTTGCATTGCAGGTCCGTGGCCCAGTACTTGGCCATCGCCGCCGTGGGCACATCCAGCTTGCCCTCCAGGTGCAACGCGATGCACTTATCCACAAACACACGCCCGATCTGAATTTCGGTCGCCATCTCCGCCAGCTTGAAGCGGGTGTTCTGGAAGTCGGCGATCGCCTGGCCGAACGCCTTGCGCTCGCGGGTGTACGCCAGCGTCCACTCCAACGCGGCCTCGGCGGAAGACACCGCGCCGATCGCCACGGTCAGCCGCTCTTGTGGCAGCTCCTGCATCAGGTACGCGAACCCCATCCCCGCCTGGCCCAGCAGGTTTTCCCGGGGCACTCGCACATCCTGGAAGAACAGTTCCGAGGTGTCCTGGGCCTTCATGCCAACCTTGTCCAGGCGCTTGCCCTTGGCGAAGCCCGGGGTGTCGGCCTCCACCAGAAACAGGCTGGTGCCTTTGGCGCCGGCCTTGGGATCGGTCTTGGCCACCACGATTACCAGTTCGGCCAGGTAACCGTTGGTGATGAACGTCTTGGAGCCATTGATCACATACTCATCACCGTCCAGCACGGCAGTGGTCTTCACTCCTTGCAGGTCGGAGCCGGCGCCCGGCTCGGTCATCGCGATGGCCGTGACCCGCTCGCCGGAGATCAACTTGGGCAGGTACTTGTGCTTCAGCGCCTCACTGCCGTAATGCAGGATATAAGGCGCGACGATATCCGAATGCAGCGAAAAACCGATGCCGGTCAAGCCCAGGCGGCTGATCTCCTCGATCACCACCGCGCTGTAGAGAAAGTCCGCACCGAGCCCGCCATATGCTTCCGGCAGGTGCGAGCAGAGCATCCCCGCCTCGCCTGCCTTGCGCCATAAATCGCGGTCGATATAGCCCTGTTTCTCCCATTGCCCATGAAACGGCGCAGCGTCTCTTTCAAGGAAGGTGCGCACGCTCTCGCGAAAGAGCTCGTGCTCCGGGCTGTACAAGGTTCTGGGGATCATGGGTCACCTGCGTGGCGTGTCGGACAAGGGCTAACCCACAGAGCCTATGCCGCGAAGGCCTCACGGGACACTGGACACATGCGACAAAAAATAAGACGATCCAGCCGTCTGGTGACCACTTTCCCCTATAAGAATAAATGAAATTATGTCTAACCAAATCTCCACGCCGTTGCGGCGCGTCAGCATTTTGGCCATTGATCGGGTATTCGCTTCCACCCTCATGCAAGCCAAGGATTTCTTCCACCTCGCCAGCCTGCGTTACGGCAAACAACAAGGCCTGGGCCTGACGCCGGCGTTCGAAACACGCCTGGTCAGCCCCGACGGGCAATCGGTGCGCAGCTTCAGTGACGTGATCGTACCGGTGGATGGCGGCCTGGAAAACGCCGACATCATCGTACTGCCCGCTTTCTGGGATGACTTCGACGCCCTCTGCACTCGCTACCCTCAAGTACTACCGTGGCTGCGTGAACAGCATGCGCGCGGCGCCGTGCTCTGCGGCGAAGCCACCGGCGTGTTCTGGCTGGCCGAAGCCGGGCTGCTCGATGGCAAGGAAGCGACCACCTATTGGCGCTTCTTCAACGCCTTCAGCGAACGTTTCCCCAAGGTCCAGCTCAACCAGGACAAGCACCTCACCGACGCCGACAACCTGTATTGCGCGGGTGGCACCACCTCGGCGTGCGACCTCTACATCTATTTGATCGAACGCTTCTGCGGTGCCAACATCGCCCAGGCCGTGGCCCGGGACATCCTTTACGAAGTGCAACGCAGCTATTCACCTGGGCGCATCGGGTTTGGCGGGCAGAAGCTGCATCAGGATGTGATCATCCTGCAGATCCAGCATTGGCTCGAAGAACACTTCGCCGACAAGTTCCGCTTCGAGGACGTCGCGCGGGAACACGGCATGAGCATTCGCAACTTCATGCGCCGTTTCCAGACCGCCACCGGCGACAAGCCTTTGCATTACCTGCAACGCCTGCGCATCGAAACGGCCAAGGGCCTGCTCTCGGGCAGCCGCAAGAGCATCAAGACCATCAGTTATGAGGTGGGCTACGACGATGCAAGCTTCTTTGCGCGGTTGTTCAGGCAGCACACAGAGCTGTCGCCGAACCAGTATCGGCAGCAGTTTCAGCAAGCGGCATAACCCCAGGCACACACAAACCTAATGTGGGAGCTGGCTTGCCTGCTCCCACAGTTTGATCTCCATTGTTCTGGAGATTGGCTTACGGCTTGTGCCCGCGCGACAGGAACTCGTGGGACTGCATTTCCAGCAGACGGCTCAGGGTGCGCTGGAACTCGAAGGTCAGGCGACCGCCGGTGTAGAGATCCTTGAGCTCGACTTCCGCCGAGATGATCAGCTTGACGTTACGGTCGTAGAACTCGTCGACCATGTTGATAAAGCGCCGGGCGATGTCGTCGGTGGTGACGCTCATCTGCTCCACACCGCTCAGGATCACCGCGTGGAAGATCTTGCCCAGTTCGATGTAGTCGTTCTGGCTGCGCGGACCGTCGCACAAGGCACGGAAGTCGAACCAGGCGACGTCATCGCAGGTACGCAAGGCAATGATTTCGCGGTTTTCGATCACCAACCTGTCGTTTTCCACCGCCTTCGTGCATTCCGGCGTCAAGGCGCGGAAGCTTTTCTTGAGGCTTTCGTGGGCCGCTTCGTTCAGCGGGAAGTGGAACAGCTCCGCCTGCTCCAGGTGACGCAGGCGATAGTCGACGCCGCTGTCGACGTTGACGATCTCGGTATTCTGCTTGATCAGCGCAATGGCCGGCAGGAAGCGCGCGCGTTGCAGGCCGTCTTTGTACAGGCCGTCGGGCACGATGTTCGAGGTGGCGACCAGGGTCACACCGTTCTTGAACAGCTCTTCCATCAGGGTGCCGAGGATCATTGCGTCGGTGATGTCGGAAACGAAAAACTCATCGAAGCAGATCACCCGCGCCTCTTCGGAGAAACGCTTGGCGATGATGGTCAGCGGGTTTTTCTCGCCCGGCAGGGTCTTCATCTCTTCGTGCACACGCTTCATGAAGCGGTGGAAGTGCGTCCGAACCTTTTCCTTGAACGGCAGCGCTTCGAAGAAAGTGTCCACCAGGTAAGTCTTGCCCCGGCCCACACCGCCCCAGAAATACAGGCCTTTGACCGGGGTGTGGTCTTTCTTGCCAAACAGTTTGCTGAACATCCCTGGCTTGTTTTGCGAGGCCGCGATCAGGTCGTCATACAGGCGCTGCAAATGACGCACGGCATTTTCCTGGGCCGCATCATGGAAGAATTCCGGGCGTTTCAGATCAGCTTGATATCGTTCTAGGGGCGTCATAATTCGTTAGCAAGGCAACAAAAACGGGCCGTCACTGTAACGACGGCCCTGGATAATGGCAATCAACCCTTGGTCGGGTTAATCCTCGATGGGTGTCAACGCAACGCGCAAGGCGGCGATGGCGGCGTCGCGCGACACTTCGTCGGCAAACGCAGCGCTGTCGGCCACTGCGGCACCGTCCAGCCATACGCTGAAACTCAAGGCATCGGTACGTACGTCAAGCGCATCACCGCTTTGCAGTTGCTTGGTCACCGCGCCGGCCGCCTTGCCATCGGCGAAGTTGCGCGAGAGCAGCAGTTGCTCGCCGTCAGCGGCCAGCAGGCGGAAGCGGAAACTGCCATCGTCTTCGCGGAAGCTCACGAAGCGCGCGATTTTTGCGGCTTTTTTCTTGGCCGCGACCGGCACCGTGGCCTGCTCGACGAACGAACGCAGGCCAACCGCTTCACGCAGCTCTGCCAGAAACGGCGCCGCCGACGCGCGAGCCTTCCTGGCACCGACCTGCAGCAGGTCTTCCATGTCCGACGGACGCGACATCAATTGGTGATAACGCTCGCGCGCTTCGCTCAACTGGCCGTCCAGCAGTTGGAACAGACGGTTCTTCGCCTCGCCCCAGCCCAGGCCTTGCAGCAGCTCGTCGCGGAACTCGGCTTCCTGGGCCTTGCTGGCGAACGCCTGGTACAGGGTGAACAGGTGCGAGTTGTCCGGGTCCTTGGCTTCGCCCGGCGCGCGGGAGTCGGTGACGATCCGCGAGATCGCGTCTTTCATGTCCTTGGCGCTAGTGAACAACGGGATGGTGTTGTCGTAGCTTTTGGACATCTTGCGGCCATCCAGGCCCGGCAAGGTGGCGACGCTTTCTTCGATCAGCGCCTCGGGCATGGTGAAAAATTCTTTACCCTTGCCGAACAGGTGGTTGAAGCGCTGGCCAATGTCGCGAGCCATTTCGACGTGCTGGATCTGGTCGCGGCCGACCGGCACCTTGTGCGCGTTGAACATCAGGATGTCCGCCGCCATCAGCACGGGGTAGCTGTACAGGCCCATGCTGATGCCCGCATCGGGGTCTTCGCCGGCTTCCACGTTCTTGTCCACCGACGCCTTGTAGGCATGCGCGCGGTTGAGCAAGCCCTTGGCCGCGACGCAGGTGAGCAGCCAGGTCAGCTCGGGAATTTCCGGAATGTCGGACTGGCGGTAGAAGGTCACCCGGTTCACATCCAGGCCACCGGCCAGCCAGGTCGCGGCGATTTCCATGCGCGAGCGCTGGATGCGCTGCGGGTCATCGCACTTGATCAGGGCGTGGTAGTCGGCCAGGAAGTAGAAGGAGTCGGCATTGGCATCCTGGCTGGCGAGGATCGCCGGGCGGATCGCACCGGCGTAGTTGCCCAGGTGCGGCGTGCCGGTGGTAGTGATGCCGGTGAGGATACGGGTACGAGTCGTCATGGGTAATCGCTTGTCAGACTGCTATCAATTCGAAAGGCGCGGCAACACCAGATCCTTCAGATCGGTGAGCTTGCCATGAAAAAAGTGCCCGCATTCTGCCACTTTCAGCAGCTCATGGGGGCGATTCAAGGCGCCAGACCAGTCGTAAACCAGCTGCGGGTCAACCACTTCGTCGGTTTCCGGCTGGATCAGGGTCAGCGGACAGCCCTGGGGCAGCACGTCGGTATCGCGCAGGCGCATCACCGCAGCGGCCACCATGAACAGGTGCGCGAGTTGTTCGCCCTTGGCTTCCAGGCGGCCGCCGAGGCTGGCTGCTACATAGCCACCGAAGGAAAAGCCAAGCAACGTGATCGGCAAATCCGGGTGTTTTTCCCGCAGCCAGGTGGCGGCCGCTTCGGCGTCGTCCACTTCACCGGTGCCCATGTCGTGAGTACCGGCACTGGCCCCCACACCCCGGTAATTGAAACGCAGCGTGATCAAACCGGCATCACGGGCAGTACGTTGCAGGGTCGAAACGACTTTGTTGAGCATGGTTCCGCCCTGCACCGGGTTAGGGTGGCAGATCAGCGCCAGGCCACGTGGCTCGGGGTGATCCAGGTACAGGGCTTCCAGTTGGCCTACCGGGCCATCGATCAAAACAGGGGTTTCACGCATGAGCAAGAGATGAACTCCGTGACCTCTCAAAGGGTCGACTCGTCTAGCTAAAAGTCTGTGCTTGGCATCATTGCGAGCTTAATCGCGGTATACAGCGCAGGTCCGAGCCGTTAACGTAAAGCAAAGCCGTTTATAGAGGAAGGACTCGTGGAACACTCGCTCTTAGTTTGGTTGTTGCCGACTCTTGCCCTGGTTGCCGGTGTCGCCATTGGATTCCTGGTTGCCCGCTTGCTGCCGAATGCCGCGCCTAACCGCACGCAGCGTCAGCTGGATGACATTCAGGAACGTTTTGACAGTTATCAGAACGAGGTTGTTACCCACTTCAACAGCACCGCGACCCTGGTCAAGAAACTCACCCAGAGTTACCAGGAAGTACAGGACCATCTCGCCGATGGCGCCAACCGCCTGGCCCTCGACGACATCACTCGTCAACGCCTGCTGGCTGCGCTGCATTCCGATGCGCCGCAAACCCCACGGGAACGCCTGACCCCACCTCGGGAAAATCAGGAGCCACCAAGGGACTACGCGCCAAAAACGCCGAACGCCCCCGGTATGCTGGATGAGCATTACGGCTTGAAGAAGTAAGTTTTCTTCACCCAACAAAAAGCCCGGTTGATCGATGATCAGCCGGGCTTTTTACTGGCCCCTCATTCTTCAGAACACTGAAGACCCCATGTGGGAGCTGGCTTGCCTGCGATTGCAGTCGGCCAGTTGATACACCTGCGGCTGACACACCGCCATCGCGGGCAAGCCCGGCTCCCACATGGGCCGCATACGGCCTTAAGCCACGGGTTGCTCCTGCAACAACCCGCTCTCGATCCGCACATGCCGCCCATGGAAGCGCTTGAGGCTGCTGCGATGGCCGACGCTGACGATACTCAGCCCCGGCAACTCATCGATCAGCGCTTGATACAGCGTTGCCTCATCCTCTTCATCCATGGCCGAAGTGGCTTCGTCCATGTACAGCCATTGCGGCGCGAACAGCAACGCGCGAGCAAACGCCAGGCGCTGTTGCTCACCTGGCGAAAGCATGCGCTGCCAGTGATTGGCTTCGTCCAGGCGTGCAACCAGATGCGGCAAGCGACAGGTTTCCAGGACCTGTGCATAACGTTCTGCCGGGTAAACGCTGTCGTCCTGTGGATAGCTCAACACTGCCCTGAGGGTGCCGATCGGCAGATAAGGTTTCTGCGGCAGGAACAGGTAACGCGCCGCCGGCAAACGAATGCTGCCATGCCCCGCCGGCCACAGCTGGCCCATCGCCCGCAGCAGCGTACTTTTGCCGCTGCCGGAGCGCCCGCTCAGCATCACACGCTGGCCCGGTTCCACGGTCATGTCCGCATCGGTGAGCAAGTGGCGGCCGTCGGCCAGGTCCATGCCCAAGTTCTGCACCACCAGCCGCTCGCCCTCGGGACGCACATCGATAGCCGGCGCACGTTGCTCGTTTTCACCCATGGCCTGATGAAAGCTCAACAGACGGTCACTGGTCGCACGCCATGACGCCAGTTCCGAATACGCGCTGATGAACCAACTGAAGTTCTCTTGCACGTTGCCGAATGCCGAGTTGATTTGCATCAGCTCGCCCAACTCGATCTTGCCGGTAAAGTAGCGCGGCGCAGCAACGATAAACGGGAAGATGATAGCGATCTGGCTGTAACCGGCAGTGAAGAAGGTCAGGCGCTTGGACACTTTCATGATGTCCCAGAAGTTGTGCCAGACCTTGCCGAAGCGGGCGCTCAAGCGCTGGTTTTCGTTGGGTTCGCCGTTGTACAGGGCGATGCTTTCGGCGTTTTCGCGCACCCGTACCATGGAGAAACGCAGGTCCGCTTCGAAGCGTTGTTGTTGGTTGCTCAGGCCGATCAAACGTCGGCCAATCAGGTGCGTCAACCAGCTGCCGACGGCGGCGTACAGCAGCGCGCACCAGAACATGTAGCCGGGGATGGTGATGCCAAACACTTCGATGCTGCCCGACACGCCCCACAGGATGATGGAGAACGACACCAGGCTGACCACATTGCGCAGCAACCCGAGCCCCAGGCTCAAGGTGCTGGAAGTGAAGTTGTTGAGGTCTTCGGAAATCCGCTGGTCCGGGTTATCCGTGTAGCCGCCCTGCTCCAGTTGGTAGTAGTTCTTGTGGGCGAGCCAGCGCGCGAAATGCCGCTCGGTGAGCCAGGCCCGCCAGCGAATGGTCAGCATCTGGGTCAGGTACAGGCGGTACACGGCGCCGAGGATGGCCACGGCGGCAATGCCGCCGAAATAGCCGATCAACTGCCAGAACGCCTCGGTGTCCTTCTTCTCCAGGGCGTTGTAGAAGTCCTTGTACCAGTGGTTGATCCACACGGAGATCGCCACGCTGAACAGCGACAGGCCAATCACTGCCAACAGCAGCAACCAGGCCTTGCCCTTCTCCTCACTGCGCCAATAGGGCGTGATCATTGCCCAGGTTCGTCGAAAGAATTGCCCACGCACCGCGTCGTTGACCGCGGAGTACTCAGCGTTCTGATTCATCGTTCAGGCTCGGTAGGGAAAGAATCACGGGGTTTGAGCCGATCATAGACGATCGGTTCAGCCCGTCGTACACCCCCGGGCAGATTATTCAGACATTGTTCAGCCCCGTAGCGGGTGCTGTTGCAAACGGACGGTACACCCAGTGAGGCACTTGTCTTACTCAGAAAAAAAGGGCGGCACAAGCAATGGAACGTTACCTACACCCTCACCACACAAGAGACCGCCAATAAACGTTCCTGTCCGAGACTTGCCCTATGCAGATTGCCACCCAACGTTTCAGCCTGTATCCCGCGCCTGACTCCCCCCTTTCGCAGCAGGAAAACAACAATGTTCGTCAGAAACGCTCGATTGACGCCAGCGAACCGAAAGACCAAGAGGTCGTGCAGACAGTCAAATCGACACCCTCAGGGGATGGCTATGAAGAAGTGAGCGTCAATCCTGACCCGGGCAAGCGCGTCGGTGTGGGTGAAAAAACACCCGCGTCGGTCGACCTGGGTGTCAACATCAATATCGACCCCATCACGCAAGACATCAGTAACTCGTTCAACAGCGCCGAGCAGGAAGCTTCAAGCTTCTTAAAGACTCTATTCGCGAGTTTTGTACAAAAGGCCCTATCCCCCGAAGACAAAAAAAAGTGGGGCGTCGACCCCGATAACACTTACCTGGTGACGTTCGAATACAACACCACCGGAGAAAAACCTTACCCGGCGAAAGTCATTCAACGCATCTCGTTGACCCAGGCGCTTATACAGAACACGCAGGAGGCGCCCTCGGGACAAGGTTTTTCAGTGCCCTACTTCGCGGGAGGCCCGGACGTCATCGTCAAACCGGACCTGGACATCCGCACACCAGGCCCGTTCGACTTTTCCAGTCGGTCCGATCCCGGCACGGAAAAGGCCGACATCACCCATATCTTTCAAGGCATTTATAAAGAGTCCCCCGGAGAGCCTGCAAAAGCCTACAACGCAAGCAACGAAAGCGGTATCAAGCCGGCAGAGCTCAGGCAACTGATCAAAACGGCTGATTATCAAAAGCCGTACAAAGAGTATCTGGACGACTTCTGGAGCCGGCACCGGGAAAAATACCCCGTGCTGGCCAAAGCCTCTTTCGTCAAATCCGCCATGGCCCAACACCAGGAAGGCACGCTGACAGAGCAAGGTCGCGAGCTGATCATGCGGGCTGCCGGGTTGTCCGGTCATCAGGAATCGTGGCCGGACGTGAAATATGAGGACTTGCAGAAGAATCCGCCCAAGGACCCCAACATTGAAATGGGCTTGCTCAAAGTCGGTCATTATCAGTCCACCGACCTCATGTACATCACGGATACCAAGAGCACGCCGGCGTTGACCTTGCTCTACATCCCCGGAAATTCTTCGCCGCTGCACAGCTTCAACAGCCAGGCCGAGATGAAGACCTGGCTGGCAGAGCAAATGGCCGACCCGGCCAAACGTAATGCCATGGAGTTGCACTTTGCCTTGAAAGACGAACCCAACGGGTTGGCCAGGGCCGGTGACGACGAAACCCTGGCAGGGCTAGGCACCTGGCCGCAAAAGCGTGAAACCCCGGGTGGGCTGTTCAACTACGATCACCGGGCCTTTTCCGGCTTCTGGGACCCGCAAACCTACATCACCACAGAGCCCAGTAACCTGCCGTTCGATGAAATCACGAAGCGCCAGAAAGATCGCTCTTATGCCGATGCCGATGTCGAGATCACCAGTAATGCAGATGTCGCCAAAAACAGCATTCTGTCGGGCCTGAAAAAAACCAGGAAATTCGCCTTGTTTCTTACCCCGTTGGCGTTGGTGATGCCCGAGGTTGGCTTGGCGCTGGATCTGTTCTACCTGGCTGACGGGGGTACTACCACCGTCATCGGTATTGACGACAAGGCACACGGAAAGCCCCAGGGCACTGAACGAATCGTGTTCGGGACTTTCAATGCCGCCACCGCTGTGATTCCTCATATTGCAAGAGCGGGCAAGGTAACGAAAGGCGCCGCCGGCAAGATCGAGTCCGAGACCGTAACCATCAACGATAAGCCCGCGATGAACCGCCCCGAAGTGTCGTATACACAGGTCTCCAGCGCAGAATCCCGCGTACCGGCGCCTCGCCAGCCGCTGCCTGACTTCAGCGCCCACGCTCTGCCTGACTCACTGCTTGAAGGTCGCGCTCTGAGAGGGGACGGTACGTATCAAGTAGGGGAAAAGTTCTATGTTCACTACACCGACGGCACCGGCATCAGCCGCGTATTTGAAATAGACCGCAACTATAAAATCGCGAACGGATACGTTCGGGTCATTGATCCCGCTACCCAGAAAACCGTGATGTTTTTGGAATCGGCTGGTCACGGCGAATGGCGATTAAACACGCTGAAAGGCGGTGGCAAGAAAGTCATCAAATCCGCGCAACCAAAAGGCCCGATCGCAAAGGAAAATGCGGCGCCGGGCATTTCAGCAAAAGCGCCATTGATCAACCATCAGGATTGGCAATCCATCCTGGATTCGGGCACTTACAACGGGCAGCCCGTTTACATTCACTACACCGACAAGGCCGGCGCGGAGGCGATCGCCCAAGGGCAAGCCATTACGGATGCGACACGAGGCGCAACGCGTGCAGGCTCGAAGGGCGGTATCTACGTGAACCCTCCAGGCCAAAAGTTCAATGGTGAAAACGTCGAAGACCTGTTGTTTCTGGGGAACGAACGCTACGTGGGCAGGGGGGATTACATGGTGATATTCAGCACTGACCAGGCTCCCGAGGAGCTCGGCGCCATCACCGCCGGCAGCCCGTTCGTCGAGCTGAGGATGCCAAAGGAGATCAAGCTGAAACCGTCGAACTTCCTGTACCTTGGCCCTAACACATTTCCCAACTATTTCAGTTGAGGGCCTCTCGAAATAGCCGGGTCCCCCGGCTATTTCCCTTTGTATCAGGCAACCCGATCAGCGCCGTACCGGACGCTTCTGCAATTTACGTTGCAACGTACGGCGGTGCATGCCCAGGGCACGGGCAGTGGCGGAGATATTGCCCTCATGTTCGGTCAACACCCGCTGGATGTGTTCCCACTGCAGACGGTCCACCGACATCGGGTTTTCCGGCACCAGCGTATCGAGGTCAGCATGCTCGGAGAGCAAGGCGGCCAGCACGTCGTCGGCATCCGCCGGCTTGCACAGGTAGTTGCAGGCACCCCGCTTGATGGCCTCGACGGCGGTGGCGATGCTGGAATAACCGGTGAGGATCACCACGCGCATTTCCGGGTCGAGTTCCAGCAGCTTGGGCAACAGCACCAGGCCCGAATCGCCATCCATTTTCAGATCAAGCGCGGCATAGTCCGGCAAGTCCTGCTGAGCCAGGATCAAGCCTTCTTCGGCGGAGCCAGCGGTGCTCACGCGAAAACCGCGACGGCTCATGGCACGCGCCATCACGCGGGTAAAGGTGGCGTCGTCATCTACCAGCAACAGGTGCGGCAGTTCTTCGCCTTCGACTTGGATCTCGTCACTCATCGATATCTCCTCGTGCGACACGGGGCAGGCGCAGCTCGGTGAGCGTGCCGCCTTCCTCATGACTATAGAGCTTCACTGAGCCGCCCGCGCGGGTCACGCTGGCCTTGCTCAAGAACAGGCCCAGGCCGAAGCCTTTGCCCTTGGTGGTAAAGAAGGGTTTGCCAATCTGCTCGGCAATGGCCAGTGGCACGCCCGCGCCGTGGTCGCGAATACTGATGGTCACATTTTCCGCGTCCCAGTCCAGCTGTACGCCCAACCCTTCGGGACAGGCGTCGGCAGCATTGTTCAGCAGGTTGAGCAATGCCTGGGTCAGGTCCGGCGGCGGCGCCAGACGCGGCACGCTGCCTTGGCCCAATAGATGAAAACGGTAACTGGCTTCAGGACGCATCAGGTGCCAGCGGTTCAGGGCTTCGTCGAGCCACCGGGTCACGTCCTGCATCTCCACGGCCAGGCGGCGATTGGCTTCGGCGGCACGCACCAGCTGTTGCAAAGTCTGTTTGCACTGCTTGACCTGTTCCTGCAACACACTCAGATCGTCCTGCAAGGCCGGGTCGTGGTGGTCCTGGGTCATTTCCTTGAGCAACACGCTCATGGTCGCCAGCGGTGTGCCCAACTCATGGGCCGCGCCGGCAGCCTGGGTGGCAACGGCAAGCAACTGCTGATCGCGCAGGCCTTCTTCGCGGCGGATGGCGCGCAACTCTTCCTGGCGGCGCAGCTCTTCGGCCATGCGCGCGGCAAAGAACGTGATGACCGCCGCGGACAGAGCAAAGCTCAGCCACATCCCGTAAATCTGCAGGTTTTCCCGCGCGATGGGAAAGGTCTGCAACGGGTAGAAGCGCGCGAGCAACAAGGTGTAGAGCGTCAGGGCGATGCCCGAGAGCACCACCGAATAACGCCACGGCAAAGTCACGGCGGCGATGGTCAGCGGCACCAGGTAATACGAAACGAACGGGTTGGTGGAACCGCCGGAGAAATACAGCAACACACTGTGGATAAACAGGTCGCAGGCCAGTTGCAGGGCATATTCCAACTCGGTCACCGGCCATGTCGTGCGCAGGCGGATGGCCGTGAACACACAGAGCACGATGGAGAAACCGAGGGTCACGGCCAGTTGCAGCCAGGGCAGCGGCAACAGGTCGAACCAATAGGCAAGCCCGACAGAACCAGCCTGGGCGGCCAGTACCAGAGTGCGGATGAACGTCAGGCGCCAGAGGTTCTGGCGAGTGGCGGAAGTCAGTTTTACGGCGGCGAGCATGGGCTCTCCCGATGAGCGCTGCAGGCGGATCGGCAGGAGTATAAACGAAGCAGCCCCCTTCCCACGGCCTGTGTGGCTCTTTGCCGCAGGCTAGGTAGATGACCGTTCGTCGGGCCCACCAAAACTTGTTGGTAATGTGTAAACCCGAAGAACCCGACACCACCGTCTACAGTCATACCGAACACGCACAACCCCAAGGAGCTTCCATGTCTCGTTTCACTCGCAGTGCAGCCGTTATCACCCTCGGTGTCGCCACCCTCGCCAGCCTCCCCGCGCTGGCTGCCGATGCACTGAATTACAACCAGATTTCCCTGCGGGCCGAGGTCAGCCAGGAAGTGGCTCGCGACAAGATGATCGTCACCCTCTACACCGAATCCCAGAACAGCGACCCGGCCAAGCTCGCTGCCGAAATCACCAACACCATGAACAAAGCCCTCGCTGAAGCCCGCGAAGTCAAAGGCGTGACCCTGCGTCAGGGCAGCCGCAACAGTTACCCGATCTACGACAGCAAGAACCAGAAGATCACCGGCTGGCGCGAACGGGCCGAACTGCGCCTGGAAAGCGCGGACTTCCCGGCGCTGTCCAAGCTCACCGGCGAACTGCTGAACACCCTGAAAATGGAAAACATGGACTTCGCCATCGCCGACGCCACGCGCAAGGCCAGCGAAGATGCGCTGCTCAAGGACGCCGTCGCCGCCTTCAAGGCCCGCGCGCAACTGGCCACCGACGCACTGGGCGGCAAGGGTTACAAGATCGTCAACCTGAACTTCAATACCAACGGTTACCCGATGCCCTACGCGCGTAATGGCGGGATGATGATGAAGGCCGCCATGGCCGATTCGGCGCCCACGCCTGAAGTGGAAGCTGGCACAAGCCAGGTGAACATGAGTGCCGACGGCGTGATTGAAGTCTTGCAATAATTTCCGAAGCCTGCGGTGAAAAAGGCGCACTCCGAAAAGGACTGCGCCTTTTTTTGTGGGAAGCTTTACCTTTCGAGGTAATGCTTCGCAGCATAATCGGCTGGAATCAATCATCGGGCTTTCGCGACACACACAACGGAGCAGTCACAGGGAGTGCTGCATAGACGTTGTTTACTTCACGAGAACCCGCTTTATGATTATCCCCCTTCGTTACAAAGCGCCCATCCCGCCGCACTCTCCCTACGGTTTGTCAAACCAACCAGCGAAGGTAAAGGCTCCAACAAACGACCCCGCCCCTTCATCTCCCCATGAGACCGCGTTGCTCAACGCCTATCTTGAAGCAGTGCAAAACAAAACCCAGAACAAAACGCCCGGCCTGATCACGGTTCCTGCGCAGAGTACGTTGGGGCAATGGCTGGAACTGTATCGGGCCCAAGTGGAGCACCCAGTGGTTCAGTCCTGGTTGCGCGATCAAAAGATCGGCGCATCCACTATGCTTTCAGTCGACCCGGCAAAAGGCACGCTTTCGGTAGAAGAGGATGGAAAAACCAGAACCTTTACCCTGTCGGACACATCGGGCTGGGGCCAGATTTCAGGTCCGTTGCTGGCCGCTGCAAAAGTGATTGCCCCCGAAAACAGAGACCCTCTGCGCGTGAGGCTAGCGGATGGTTCAACCCGGGTCAGCACGAAGGTGGTCGCCAACTTCCAGGGAATACCGCTGCCTGAAACCCCCTCCCAGGCCAACGAGCAAATCAAGCATCTGCGGCACCAGAACGCCTTCGACCCCATTCCAGCCGATGACCCCATACGCCCGGCCAGCAAGCGCTCGACTCACGCGCTGGCGGTACAAAGACAAGATGCCGCCAGGTTCTACCTCGGCGCACCCCACGCCCTGGAATACAAACGCTTGGCGGTCAACGTTGCCACCCAACTGCCCAATACTCGGGAGGAAGCCAAAAAATGGGCAGAAAAGCTTATTTTCCAATTGACCGGCAAGCACGTCGATGCAGATACGATCTTCCTGAACCGCTTCAAGACCGCCAGCACGCCCCTCAGCGCAGACTCGGCCACCGTGACCGGCTGGGAGCATCCCGGTGAAGAGCCTTACTCTTCGCTGCGCCTGCCCGATGCACTGCTGAAAAACTTCAACGAACATGACGGGGTGCCGGGCAACCTGGACCTGGACGCCGGTTTATACCTGGATGGCCCCGGTCAAAGCACAAAAGGCGGGTACGGCGCTCACAACCAGTTCCCGCTGGCGCCATCCGCCCTCATGCACGCGAGCTGGAAAACCGACTTCCAGGCCGAGATGACCCAGAAAATCGATCATTTCTGGAGCACCCAATCCGAGAACTACGAAGTCGCAATCAAGGGCGAATTCGTTTACCAGGCCCGCAAGCAACTCAAGGCCAACGACGCCAGGTCGCCCGCCGAGCGAGCACTGCAAGCCCCCGAGCATAAATTCACCCGCGACGACTACCGCCTGGTGATGGGCGCCGCGTCCAATCTGCCAGTCGATGAGTATGCACCGCTCACTATCGAGCAACTCAAGGCCGGCAATCCCGACAAAGGCACCACCCGGGCACATGCCTTCAGCCTCCATGGTTTTACCTCCAGCGACATGGTGCGATTCAGCGCTGCCGATGGCCGGCAGGTACTGTCCATGCCAGGTGCCGAACCCGCTTTTTTGAGGTTTGACTCCCTGGAAAAGCTGAACCAATGGGTCGTGGACCAAACCAAAGATCCCAAGAAACGCGAAGACTTGCTCTCCCACTTCCCGCTGATTTATCGCCAGGACCATGAAGCCGGCTTCGGCGCGCGCGCGGCCAAAGTACTCATGCCCATCCTTTGGTTTACCCACGTTGGTGAGAAAACCGAGGGTTTGAGTACGTTGTTCGACAAAATGTCGACCGGAAAACTGAAAGACCCGGCGATCGATGACAGCCACTCGAAAATCGAAGGGGACGTGTTCCACACCGTCACGACCAGCACCAAAGAACGCATGAAAAGTGATGCCGACACGGTGATCAAGTCCAACAGCGAGGTGATCAGGGACACGTGGCTGAACGACATTACCGTGGCAGCGGGCCTGTTGGCGAAACTGGCGCCCATCGCAGCGCCGGTAGCGGTCGCCGCCGTCGTCACCGGGTTGACTGAACTGACACTGGGCGCGGAAAAAGCATCGTCCGGCGACACCGAGGCCGAGCGCAAGGACGGTGCGTCCAAAGCGTTCGATGGCCTGCTGAATACGCTGTTTTCGGTCGGGGCCAGCGGGCGCGTGGAGGATCCTTTCAAACTATCGGAGGAAAACCCGGCCGCCCCATCCCCGGGTGAGTCCCCTCAGGTAGAAAATCCGCAGCCCAGAGGCCCAAAATCGCTCTCTGACGCAAACCGGTTGCAACCCAGCCAGGCGGGCAACATCAGCGCATACGCGGTGCCGGATGGCGAAAGCCTCATTGAAAACGCCACACGCAATGGCAAAGGCATTTATCAGGTTAAAGATGATGTGTCCGGAGAGGACCATTGGTTTATTCGCTATACCGATACCACCGGTATTCGCCAGATATTCGAGATCAAAGGCGACTTCAAGCTGAGTAATGACTATGTACAGATCATCAACCGTGATACGGGTAAGCCGGTGATGACCGTACACGCCACACCTGACGGCGAATGGGCACGCGGCCTTGGCCCGGGTGGAAAGTGGCCTTGGACGCGGCTTTCGTCATCGCCGACAGAAACAGCCAAGTCAGCGCCAAAAATTTCCGACGCATTTATTGATTTGGAGGGCAAAAAACTCGACGGTGCCGAACAGATCGATGAATTCCTGTCCGTGGACGACCGCGTCAGCTACGAGTACTCCATACGCAATATCGAAGAGAGCGGTGTCATAAAAACCAAACTCGGTATTTCATGGGACTTGGCAGAGGACAACTTCGAGGTCGGCCTGACGGAAACTGCCGGACCATCAGATTTCAGCTCGAGCCAATACTCGGAACAATTTACCAAGGACCTGTCCCGCTTCAATTATTCAGTCGTCGTCAGGGACGGCACGAATGAAACGCGCACCGTACTCAAGAGCACCGCAAACGATGGCCTTGAAAAAACGGCGGAAAGACTTCGCCAATTTGAGGCGCTCATCCCTGACCCGGTATTGCGGGCACGTATTTCCGAAGTGGCTCACCAAGGCTCTCTGGCGCCGGCCTCGAACTACCTGAACCAGGACTCAGGCGGGTTGAAGGACGGATTTTACCTGGGCGGAAAAGATACGGAGGTCACCATCGAATACGACGCGCAGACGAAACGCGCCAAGGTTCATTTTGTGAGTACGAACACTATCAGCCAACCAGACGCTGAGCGTTACAAAATCCCGGGAGTTGAGATCACCACCAAACGGACCTTCAGCATCACCGAAAGCAACGAGATCTACGACGCCGACAATACTTACGTGATTGATAAACACGCACCGTCCAACATTGAACTCACACTCGTAGTGAAATGATTATTTAAACATCCCCTGGAACGGCGGTAACCTCGGTTCCGCCGTTTTCGTCTGGGCAGCCTTTATGCCTGCCACTTCAGGGGTCTCCATGGAAAGAATCGCCTTCAAACCGCTCCTCCTCGCTGCCGGCCTCCTGGCCTTTACGCCGATGGCCCATGCGGCCAGCACCCTGGTCTACTGCTCCGAAGCCAGCCCCGCCGGTTTCGACCCCAGCCAGTACACCAGCGGCACCGACTTCGATGCCTCGGCCGAAACCGTGTTCAACCGCCTGACGCAGTTCAAGCGCGGCGGCACCGAAGTCGAACCTGGCTTGGCGACAAGCTGGGACATCTCCCAAGACGGCCTGACCTACACCTTCCACCTGCGGGATGGCGTCAAGTTCCACACCACCGATTTCTTCACCCCTACCCGCGACTTCAACGCGGATGATGTGCTGTTCACCTTCAATCGCCTGCTGGACGCCGAAAGTCCATTCCGCAAGGCTTACCCTTCCGAGTCGCCGTACTTCACCGACATGGGCTTGAACACCACGATCAAGAGCGTCGAAAAACTTGACGACCACACCGTGCGTTTCAACCTGAACAATGTGGATGCGTCGTTCGTGCAGAACCTGGCCATGAGTTTCGCTTCGGTGCAGTCCGCCGAATATGCAGCCCAGCTATTAAAGGAAGGCAACGCCGAACAGATCAACCAGAAACCGGTGGGCACCGGCCCGTTCGTGTTCAAGCGCTACCAGAAGGACTCGCAGATTCGCTACGCCGCCAATAAACAGTATTGGAAGCCCGAAGACGTGAAGCTCGACAACCTGGTGTTCGCCATCACCCCGGACGCCGCCGCTCGCCTGCAGAAGCTCAAGGCCGGTGAGTGTCAGGTCAGCGGCTACCCGCGCCCGGCGGACATCGACGTGATGAAACAGGACCCGAACCTGCGAGTGCAGCAACAAGCCGGGTTCAACCTGGGCTTTCTCGCCTACAACGTGACGCACCCACCGCTGGACCAGCTCAAGGTGCGCCAGGCCCTGGACATGGCCATCGACAAGCCGGCGATCATCAAGGCCGTGTACCAGAGCGCCGGACAATTGGCGCAGAACGCCCTGCCGCCGGCCCAGTGGTCTTATGACCCAAACATCAAGGACGCGCCCTACGACCCGACCAAGGCGCGGGCGCTACTGAAAGAAGCAGGCATCGCTCCCGGCACCACCATCAACCTGTGGGCGATGACCGTGCAACGCGCGTCGAACCCCAACGCACGCATGTCGGCGCAGATGATCCAGCAGGATTGGGAAAAGGTCGGCATCAAAGCCAATATCGTCAGCTATGAATGGGGCGAATACATCAAACGCGCCAAAAATGGCGAGCACGACGCGATGATTTATGGCTGGACCGGCGACAATGGCGACCCGGATAACTGGCTCGGCGTGCTCTACAGTTGTGCCGCGGTCAAAGGCAGCAACTACGCCAAGTGGTGTAACCCGGCCTACGACAAGCTGGTGCAGCAGGCCAAGGTCAGCAATGACCGCGAGCAACGCATCAAGTGGTATCAACAGGCGCAAAAAATCCTTAAGGAACAAGTACCTATAACGCCTATTGCGAACTCGACGGTTTTCCAGCCCCTGCGCAAGGAAGTCCGGGACTTCAAAATCAGCCCATTCGGCCTGACACCCTTCTATGGCGTAAGTCTAGATAAGTAACAACCTCGCCCCAATCGGGTGCGTTAGACGCCTCGATTGGGCTTTTTTGGTGCGCGTCACGCACCGAAAAAAACCTCTATATATATGCATTTATGTAGAAACTTTCATAAATGCGACATTCCTGTACGTTCGTACCACTGTTTCAGCCTCCTAACGGTTCAGCATCTTGCAATGGGTATGGCCCCTGCATAAGTATCCGCAGGCCGACTCACGAGGTCGCCCTCACCACCAAAAATGACAACAAATCATGAGGCCAACATGCTTAAACACGCAGTCCTTCCGTTACTCGTTAGTGCTGGCCTTATGGCCGCAGCCCCTTTCGCCCACGCGGCGACTAACCTGGTGTTCTGCTCCGAAGGGAGCCCGGCCGGTTTCGATCCAGGCCAGTACACTACCGGAACAGACTTCGATGCCTCGGCCGAAACCGTGTTCAACCGTCTGAGCCAGTTCGAACGTGGCGGCACCGCCGTGATTCCTGGCCTGGCCACCAGTTGGGACGTTTCCCCGGATGGCCTGACGTACACCTTCCACCTGCGCGAAGGCGTCAAGTTCCACACCACCCCGTACTTCAAGCCGACGCGTGAATTCAATGCCGATGACGTGCTCTTCACGTTCAACCGCATGATCAACAAGGACGATCCGTTCCGCAAAGCCTACCCTACCGAGTTCCCGTACTTCTCCGACATGGAGATGGACAAGAACATCAAGAACATCGAGAAAGTCGACGACCACACCGTCAAGTTCACCCTGGGCACCGTGGACGCCGCCTTTATCCAGAACCTGGCGATGAGCTTCGCGTCCATCCAGTCGGCCGAATACGCGGCCCAGCTGCTGAAGGAAGGCAAAGCCTCGGACATCAACCAGAAGCCAATCGGCACTGGCCCGTTCGTGTTCAAGAGCTACCAGAAAGACTCCAACATCCGCTTCACCGGCAACAAGGACTACTGGAAGCCTGAAGACGTCAAGGTCGATAACCTGATCTTCTCGATCTCCACCGACGCCTCGGTGCGCATCCAGAAGCTGAAGAAGAATGAGTGCCAGATCACGGCCTATCCTCGCCCGGCGGACATCAAGCCCCTGGAAGCGGACAAGGACATGCTGATGCCGCACCAGGCCGGCTTCAACCTGGGCTACATCGCCTACAACGTGATGCCGGTGCTCAAGGGCCAGACCGCACCGAACCCATTGGCCGACCTGCGGGTACGCCAGGCGCTGGACATGTCGGTGAACAAGCAGCAGATCATCGACTCGGTGTACCAGGGCGCGGGCCAATTGGCCGTGAATGCCATGCCGCCAACCCAATGGTCGTATGACACCACCATCAAGGATGCCAAGTACGATCCTGCAAAAGCCAAGGAACTGCTCAAGGAAGCCGGTATCAAGGAAGGCACCGAGATCACCCTGTGGGCCATGCCGGTTCAGCGTCCGTACAACCCGAACGCCAAGCTGATGGCCGAGATGCTGCAAAGCGACTGGAAACAGATCGGCCTGAAGGTCAACATCGTCAGCTACGAGTGGGGCGAGTACATCAAGCGTTCCAAAGGTGGCGAGAACCAGGCCATGATCATTGGCTGGAGCGGTGACAATGGTGACCCGGACAACTGGTTGGGCACCCTCTTTGCCACCTCGGCACTGAACGGCAACAACTTCTCCAAGTTCAGCAACAAGCAGTACGACGACCTGATCAGTCAGGCCAAGTCGACCACGGACGTCGCCAAGCGCACCGATCTGTACAAACAGGCGCAGCAACTCCTCAAGAAAGAACTGCCTTACACACCTATCGCGCACTCGACGGTGTATCAACCCATGCGCAACACCGTACAGGACTTCAAGATCAGCCCGTTTGGCTTGAACTCCTTCTACGGCGTCAGCGTCAGCGGCAAGTAAGAATCCTCGACGGCGACGCCCATGGCGTCGCCGTTGTTGCATTCGCCTTGACCGTAGGAAACCAGCCACATCCGTATTCGCTACTGTCCTACAGCAACGAACCGCGATCCCTGACTCCGTTACCTACAACGTCAATCAGATTTGATGCATTTACTGTGAAGTCCACGACCCATAACGTCGTCGGATAACAGCCGCATCCGTCTGTTAAGGCATTTGCCGAGCGTGGGATCAGTGGTGTCTCCCTGTGGGAACAGGGTGATTGTTCACTGATGACAACTACAAACAAGGATTGGGATCGTCATGCGCCATACCACCGTTCTATCCGCGATGTTCGCCACCAGCCTGCTGGCTGTGGCCACCCTGGGCCAGGCCGCCGACAAGAAGAGCCTGGTGTTCTGCTCCGAAGGCAGCCCGGCCGGCTTCGACACCGCGCAATACACCACCGCTACCGATAACGATGCGGCCGAGCCGCTGTACAACCGCCTGGTGGAGTTTGAAAAAGGTGCGACCAATGTGGTGCCCGGTTTGGCGACCAAGTGGGATATTTCGCCAGACGGCCTGACCTACACCTTTCATCTGCGTGAAGGGGTGAAGTTCCACAGCAACAAGGAGTTCAAGCCGACGCGCGACTTCAACGCCGACGACGTGCTGTTCACCTTCAATCGCATGCTTGACCCCGACCATCCGTTTCGCAAGGCCTACCCCACCGAGTTTCCGTACTTCAACGGGATGAGCCTGAACAAGAACATTGCCAAGGTCGAAAAAACCGACCCACACACCGTGGTGATCACCCTCAACTCGGTCGACGCCGCGTTTGTCCAGAACATCGCCATGAGCTTCGCCTCGATCCTGTCGGCCGAGTACGCCGCGCAGTTGCTCAAGGAAGGCAAGCCGAGCGACATCAACCAGAAGCCGATCGGCACTGGCCCCTTTGTGTTTCAGCGCTACCAGAAAGACTCGCAGATCCGCTATGTGGCCAACAAACAGTACTGGGACCCGAGCCGTGTAAAGCTGGACCAGCTGATTTTCGCGATCAACACCGACGCCTCGGTGCGGGTACAGAAGCTCAAGGCGAACGAGTGCCAGGTGACCCTGCACCCGCGCCCGGCCGACGTCGACGCGCTCAAGGCCGACCCCAACCTGCAACTGCTGACCAAGCCCGGTTTCAACCTCGGCTACATCGCCTACAACGTGCGCCACAAGCCATTCGACCAGCTCGAAGTGCGCCAGGCGCTGGATATGGCGGTGAACAAGCAGAGCATCCTCAATGCCGTGTACCAGGGCGCGGGGCAACTGGCGGTCAACGCCATGCCGCCGACCCAGTGGTCTTACGACGACACCATCAAGGACGCCGCCTATAACCCGGAAAAAGCCAAGGAACTGCTCAAGGCCGCCGGCGTGAAGGAAGGCACCGAGATCACCCTGTGGGCGATGCCGGTGCAACGTCCGTACAACCCGAACGCCAAGCTGATGGCCGAAATGCTGCAGAACGACTGGGCCAAGATCGGCCTCAAGGTCAAGATCGTCAGCTACGAATGGGGTGAGTACATCAAGCGCACCAAAAACGGTGAGCACGATATCAGCCTGATCGGCTGGACCGGCGACAACGGTGACCCGGACAACTGGCTGGGCACCCTCTACAGCTGCGACGCCATCGGCGGGAACAACTACTCCATGTGGTGTGACCCGGCGTACGACAAGCTGATCAAGCAAGCCAAGGTCGTGACCGACCGCGAACAAAGGACGGTTCTGTACAAACAGGCGCAGCAACTGCTTAAAGCACAGGTGCCGATCACGCCAGTCGCCCACTCGACGGTCAACCAGCCGTTAAGCGCCAAAGTCGAAGGTTTCAAAGTGAGCCCCTTCGGCCGCAACGTGTTCTCGGGCGTCAGTATCACCCCATAAGAAAATAACCGGATTGCGGAGAGCGAAGTGGGCTCTCCCGCAAACGTGCAGCCTTGTGTTGGGAATTTTCCGACAGCAAACGTTTGCAAAAGCTTGAGCGAGTTACACACCCAATAGCCGGTTCACCTAAAAAGACCGGCATTAAAAAAGAGAACCAAAGGAGCTTCACACATGAAACTGAGCAGCACCGCGCTTCTGGCCTTGGCCATCAGCAGCATCACGGCGACCGCCTATGCTGAATCCCAGAGTCAGGAATTCGTTCCGACCACTCTGGCCGGCACCAGCGCCCAAAGCGAGGCCAAAGGCTTTATCGAAGATTTCAGCCTGGGCGGCACCACACGTAACTGGTACTCCCACGAAAGCAAGTACCGTGGGGGCACCTTTTCCTACCAGAAGCACGGCCAGACCCTGACCGACCGTAACCGTACCAACTGGGTACAGGGCACCATCCTCAACGCCAGCTCGGGATTCACCCAGGGCACCGTGGGCGTGAAGACTGAAGTGGCGGTGTACAACGCACTGGTCCTGGACCGCAGCAAGCGTGATATCAAGGGCGGCTCCAACCGTACCCTGGCGGACTCCGACGGTGATGCAGTAGGCCAATGGAGCAAACTGGGCCTGGCCAACGTGCAGTTCCGTGTGTCCAACACCACGCTGACCGCCGGTCGCCAGAACTTCAGCAGCGGCATCGTCGACACCATCGGCAACCGTGCACTGCCTTCGAGCTTCGAAGGTGTGAGCTTCAACAGCGAAGAGTTCAGCAACCTGTCCTTCCAGGGCGGCGTGTTTGACCGCGTTTCGCCACGTTCCGAGCAGAGCCTGTCGAAATTCCGTACCGAATACGGCAATGGCGCGGAAACCGACAAGGTGTCCACCCTGGGCGTGAACTACCAGCCGCTGAAAAGCCTGAAAACCAGCTTCTTCGCCGCCAACGTGAAGGACTTCTGGAACCAGTACTACTTCGGCGCGACCCACGAGTTGGGCGATGCCCAGCAACTGGGCCTGACCACTGGCTTCAACTACTACAAGACAGTGGATGAAGGCAAAAAAGAGATGGGGAAAATCGACAACGATACCTACTCCCTCTCCCTGGGCCTGACTCACCAGGCTCACAGCCTGACCTTCTCGTACCAGCAAGTGAACGGCAACGAGTACTTCGACTACCTGCACGAAACCAACGGCATCTACCTGGCCAACTCCTTGACCTCTGACTTCAACGGTCCGAACGAGAAGTCCTTCCAGATCGCCTACGCCATCAACATGGCCGAATACGGCGTGCCAGGCCTGAAGTTCAACGCCTACTCGGCACGCGGCTGGGACATCGACGGCACTCACTACACCGGCAACGGTGGCCGTGCCAAGTTCGCCTATGACGGCATCCAGACTCAAGACGGCGAAAAACACCAGGAATACGGTGTAGGCGCCGCTTATGCCATCCAGAGCGGCCCGCTCAAGGCAACCACCGTGCGTGCAACCTATGTTGAGCACCGTGGCAGCGAGTTCCAGTCCGACGGCAGCATCAAAGAGTTCCGTCTGGTCACCACCATCCCGTTCAAAGTTCTTTAATTAGCACCAGGTAGACAGCAGGCTCAGGACGAGCCTGCCGTCTACGCTTGTCTGGTTCCATCGACTGCAGAGGGCCCTGAATGAAAATGCTCCCGTTACAAGCCGCCGTTGCCGCCGCGCTGTTGAGCGTCGCGATCGGTGTTTCGGCCAAACCGCTGGTGGTCTGCACCGAAGCCAGCCCGGAAGGATTCGATCCGGTGCTGTACACCACCGCCGTCACCGCTGACGCCGCCGCTGAAACCATGTTCAACCGACTGGTAGACTTCAAGCCCGGCACCACCGAAGTGATCCCGGCACTGGCCGAGGCCCTGCCCGAGATCAGCGCAGACGGCCTGACCTACACGTTCCACCTGCGTAAAGACATCAAGTTCCACACTACCGACTACTTCAAGCCCACGCGCAACCTGAATGCCGACGACGTGCTCTGGAGCTTCCAGCGCCAGCTGGACCCGAATCACCCGTGGCATAAAAAGTCCACCGTGGGCTACCCATACTTCGAAAGCATGGGCTTCAAGGAACTGCTCAAGAGCGTGGAAAAGACTGACGATCACACCGTCGTCTTCACCCTGACCCGTCCTGAAGCCCCTTTCCTGGCTGACCTGGCCATGGCGTTCTCCTCGATCCACTCCGCCGAATACGCCGACCAGTTGCTCAAGTCCGGCAAGACCGATGACCTGAACGCCAAGCCTATCGGCACCGGGCCGTTCATCTTCACGCGCTACGCCAAAGACGCCCAGGTGCGCTTCAAGGCCAACCCGGACTATTTCCGTGGCAAGCCGCCGGCCGACCCGCTGATCCTGGCGATCACCACCGACAACAACGTGCGCCTGCAAAAGCTCAAGGCCAACGAGTGCCAGATCGCGCTGTATCCGAAACCGGATGACGTGCCGAGCATGAAGGCCGACCCGAACCTGAAAGTCGCGGAACTGGCGGCGATGACCACCGCCTATACCGCGATGAACACCACCCACAAGTACATGAGCGACGCGCGGGTGCGTCACGCGATCAACATTGCGTTCGACAAAAAAGGCTACAACGAGTCCCTGTACGGCAAAGGCAACGCTGTGGATGCCACCGGCCCGTATCCCAACACCCTGCTGGGCTTCAGCGACAAGCTGAAGAACCCGCCCCGTGACCTGGACAAGGCCCGCGCCCTGCTCAAGGAAGCCGGCGTACCGGAAGGCACCGAATTCACCCTGTTCACCCGCAACGGCGGCGGCCCGACCAACCCAAACCCGATGCTCGGCGCCCAGCGCATGCAGGCGGACCTGGCGCAGATCGGCTTGAAGGTGAATATCAAAGTCATGGAATGGGGCGAAATGCTCAAGCGTGCTAAAAACGGCGAGCACGACATGGTTTCCGCCGGCTGGGCCGGTGACAACGGCGACCCGGACAACTTCCTCACGCCAAACCTGAGTTGCGATGCAGCGAAAAACGGCGAAAACTACGCCCGCTGGTGTAACAAGGAATTTCAAGACTTGATCGACAAGGCACGCGCCGTCGCTGAACCGACCCAACGCGCTGCACTCTATGAACAAGCACTGGACGTTTTCGACAAGGACCAACCGTGGATCCCCATGGCCTATCCGAAAATGTTCACCGCCATGCGCAAGAACGTCGAGGGTTATACCCAAAGCCCTCTGACCACAAATAACTTCGCCACTACCCAGGTGAAGTAAATAAGAGAAACGCTCGGCACCACCCACCAGGGCGGTGCCGAACCTGCCTAACCGGCTGATTGAGGTACACAACAAGATGTTTAGTTTTATTGCCCGCCGACTGGGGTTACTGATCCCCACGTTTTTCGGCATCACGTTGCTGACGTTTGCGTTGATTCGCATGATTCCCGGCGACCCCGTAGAAGTCATGATGGGCGAACGCCGCGTCGACCCCGAGATGCACGCACAGGCAATGGAACGCCTTGGCCTTAACAAGCCGCTGTATGCGCAATACCTGGACTACGTAGGCAAACTTGCCCACGGCGACCTCGGCGAATCGCTGCGCACACGCACCAGCGTGTGGACCGAATTCACCGCCCTCTTCCCTGCGACCCTGGAACTGTCCATGGCCGCCCTGTTGTTCGCCGGCATCCTGGGCCTGTTGGCCGGGGTGATCGCGGCCCTGAAACGAGGATCCCTGTTCGACCATGGGGTGATGGGCGTCTCCCTGGCGGGCTATTCGATGCCGATCTTCTGGTGGGGCCTGATCCTGATCATGTTCTTCTCGGTCAGCCTGGGCTGGACCCCGGTTTCCGGGCGTATCGACCTGCTGTACGACATCGAGCCGCGCACCGGCTTCATGCTGATCGACACCCTGCTGGCCGACGAGCCGGACGCGTTCTTCGATGCCCTGCACCACCTGATCCTGCCGGCCATCGTGCTCGGCACCATCCCGCTGGCGGTGATCGCGCGGATGACCCGTTCGTCGATGCTCGAAGTGCTGCGTGAAGACTACATCCGCACCGCCAAGGCCAAAGGCCTGTCGCCAACCCGCGTCGTGTTTGTACACGGCCTGCGTAACGCGCTGATCCCGGTACTGACCGTGGTAGGCCTGCAAGTGGGCACGCTGCTGGCCGGTGCGGTCCTGACCGAAACCATCTTCTCGTGGCCCGGCATCGGCAAATGGCTGATCGAAGCCATTGGCGCGCGGGACTACCCGGTGGTGCAAAACGGCATCCTGCTGATCGCCTGCCTGGTGATCCTGGTGAACTTCGTGGTGGACATCCTCTACGGCTTCGCCAACCCACGCATCCGTCACCAGCGCTGAGATCAAGACCATGACCACACCTACTCCCGTGTCAGCAGTCGATCAAAGCCTGCTGTATCCGTCCCCGTACAAAGAATTCTGGCAAGCCTTCTCCCGGAACAAAGGCGCGGTTGCCGGCCTGTTGTTCATGCTGGTGATCGTGTTCTGCGCGATCTTCGCGCCGTGGGTCACCCCGCATAACCCGAGCGAGCAATACCGTGACTTCCTGCTGACCCCGCCGTCGTGGCTGGAAGGCGGGCAGATCCAATTCTTGCTGGGTACCGACGAATTGGGCCGTGATTTGCTCTCGCGCCTGATCCAGGGCTCGCGCCTCTCCCTGCTGATCGGCTTGTCGTCGGTGGTGATGTCGCTGATCCCGGGCATCCTGCTGGGCCTGTTCGCCGGGTTCTTCCCGCGCTTGCTCGGCCCGACCATCATGCGCCTGATGGACATCATGCTGGCCCTGCCGTCGCTGCTGCTGGCCGTGGCCATCGTCGCTATCCTCGGCCCAGGCCTGATCAACACCGTGATTGCGATTGCCATCGTGTCGCTGCCGTCCTATGTCCGCCTGACCCGCGCTGCGGTGATGGGCGAACTGAACCGCGACTACGTGACTGCCGCCCGCCTCGCCGGCGCCGGCCTGCCCCGCCTGATGTTCATCACCGTGCTGCCCAACTGCATGGCGCCGCTGATCGTCCAGGCCACCTTGAGTTTCTCTTCGGCGATCCTCGATGCCGCCGCACTGGGCTTCCTGGGCCTTGGCGTACAACCGCCAACCCCTGAGTGGGGCACCATGCTGGCGTCAGCCCGCGACTACATCGAACGCGCCTGGTGGGTAGTGAGCCTGCCTGGTTTGACCATTTTGCTCAGCGTGCTGGCAATCAACTTGATGGGCGACGGCCTGCGCGATGCGCTGGACCCGAAACTCAAGAACGCCGCCTGAGGAGATTCCCATGTCACTGTTAGAAATCAAGAATCTCAACGTCCGCTTCGGCGACAAGACCGCCGTGCCGGTGGTCGATGGCCTGGACCTCAAGGTCGACAAGGGCGAAGTACTGGCAATCGTTGGCGAGTCGGGTTCGGGTAAATCCGTGACCATGATGGCGCTGATGGGCCTGATCGAGCACCCCGGCATCGTCACCGCCGACGCACTGACCTTCGACGGCAAGGACATGCTCAAACTGAGCGCCCGCCAGCGCCGCCAGATCGTCGGCAAAGACCTGGCGATGGTGTTCCAGGACCCGATGACCGCGTTGAACCCCAGCTATACCGTGGGTTTCCAGATTGAAGAAGTGCTGCGCCTGCACCTGAAGATGTCCGGCAAGCAAGCGCGTAAACGCGCCATCGAACTGCTGGAAAAAGTCGAGATCCCTGGCGCCGCCAGCCGTATGGACGCCTACCCGCACCAGTTGTCCGGTGGTATGAGCCAGCGTGTGGCCATCGCCATGGCGATTGCCGGCGAGCCGAAACTGCTGATCGCGGACGAGCCGACCACGGCATTGGACGTGACCATCCAGGCGCAGATCATGGAACTGCTGCTGGCCCTGCAGAAAGAGCAGAACATGGGCCTGGTGCTGATCACTCACGACCTTGCCGTCGTGGCCGAAACCGCCCAGCGCGTGTGCGTGATGTATGCCGGCCAGGCAGTTGAAGTCGGCCAGGTGCCGCAGCTGTTCGACATTCCGGCGCACCCGTACAGCGAAGCGTTGCTCAAGGCGATCCCCGAGCACAGCCTGGGCGCCACGCGCCTGGCCACGCTGCCGGGTATCGTTCCGGGTCGTTACGACCGCCCGCAAGGTTGCCTGCTGTCGCCACGCTGCCCGTATGTGCAGGAATCCTGCCGCGCCCAGCGCCCGGCCCTTGACCCGAAAACCAACAGCCTTGCGCGCTGCTTCTACCCCTTGAACCAGGAGGTGGCGTAATGGCCGTCGTTCTTACCGCCCGCGACCTCACCCGTCACTACGAAGTGTCCCGTGGCCTGTTCAAGGGCCACGCCACCGTGCGTGCCCTCAATGGCGTGTCCTTCGAGCTGGAAGCCGGCAAGACCCTCGCCGTGGTAGGCGAGTCGGGTTGCGGCAAATCCACCCTGGCCCGCGCCCTCACGCTGATCGAAGAGCCGTCTTCGGGTTCCTTGAAAATCGCCGGCCAGGAAGTGGCCGGTGCCGACAAGGCCCAACGCAAGCAATTGCGCAAAGACGTGCAGATGGTGTTCCAGAGCCCGTACGCCTCGTTGAACCCACGCCAGAAAATCGGTGACCAACTGGCCGAGCCGCTGCTGATCAACACCAACCTGTCCGCCACCGAACGCCGCGAGAAAGTGCAGGCGATGATGAAACAAGTGGGTCTGCGCCCCGAGCATTATCAGCGCTACCCGCACATGTTCTCCGGGGGGCAGCGCCAGCGCATCGCCCTGGCCCGCGCCATGATGCTGCAACCCAAGGTGCTGGTGGCGGACGAACCGACCTCGGCGCTCGACGTATCGATCCAGGCCCAGGTGCTCAACCTGTTCATGGATTTGCAGCAGGAGTTCAACACGGCCTACGTGTTCATTTCTCACAACCTGGCGGTGGTGCAACACGTTGCCGATGACGTGATGGTGATGTACCTCGGTCGCCCGGTGGAAGTCGGCCCCAAGGAAGACATCTACGCCCGTCCGCTGCACCCGTACACCCAGGCGCTGCTGTCGGCCACCCCGACCATTCACCCGGACCCGAACAAGCCGAAGATCAAGATCGTCGGCGAGTTGCCCAACCCACTGAACCCGCCGCCGGGCTGTGCGTTCCACAAACGCTGCCCGTACGCCACCGCGCGTTGCAGCACCGAGGAGCCTGTATTGCGGCCGCTGGATAACCGCCAAGTGGCGTGCCACTACGCGGAGCAGTTCGTCGCATAAGGAGAGTTCCCACGCGCGTGGGAGCGATCAGTGTTCTACAGCCCTTCTCGCCCGGTTGCGCATCAGCCGGGCGAGAGGGGCTTTCTTTTGGGCTGGTGACTACGTCTGGCTGTCGCCGTCGTCGTCATCCGGGTCATCGCTGTCGGGCTCCTTGCTGGTGGAGTCATCGTTATCCTTGTCTTCACCCTGGGCCTCGGACTTGGCCAGTTGCAGCCCTTGCCCCTGTTCACTCTGCACCGCCGACACGCCCGCCGGACCGTGCGCCGGACCGTGCGCCGGGCTATTTGCCCAGGCCGTCGACATCCCCAGCGACAACAACACCAGCACTTTGATCAACAGCACGACTCGTTGAAAAATACTCATGGTGGACTCCGTCCAGTCAGTCAGTAAAAACCGCACGACAGCCGTTCACGACCGCCAGCGTTGACGCTAGCCCCGTTGCCGGGTTTGCGCCAGGCGTCAGGTCTCGCCGTCGTCGTAGGTTTCGCTGTCTTCACCTTCGTTGTAAGGGTTTTCCTGGTCTTCCTTGGGTGCAGGCTGAGCCTGAGGCTGCCAACTGCCCGAGTTGACCTCGTTCTGCTTGCGCTTGGTGACCGGGCCGGTGTCTTTCCATTGGGCCTTGCCCGCTTCGGCCAGGGCCGATGAAGCAGGCAACACCAAAGCCCCCAGCAACACCAGTTGAAGGGCGCGTTGAATTAAACGCATCAGGAACTCCTATTCCGTCGGTAAATGGGTGAACCAGTTGAAACGCTAGACCGGATATGGGCCTCTCGCCAATTCATTGCCAAATGGAGATAAAACTGTGGGAGCGGGCTTGCTCGCGAATGCAGTGTGTCATTCACAGCACAGGGTGACTGATCCAGCGCTTTCGCGAGCCTGCTCCCACATTTGGTTTTGCATCGCCCATGAAAAAGGGTGAAGCCATGACAGCTTCACCCTTTTTTACCGCTCAGACCTTAATGATGCTCACGGGTCGCGCGGAATTTCACATCCGGCCAGCGCTCTTCCATCAGCGCCAGGTTCACCCGGGTCGGGGCCAGGTAGGTCAGGTGACCGCCGCCGTCGACCGCGAGGTTTTCCACGGCCTTGTTCTTGAACTCTTCCAGCTTCTTCTTATCGTCGCATTCGATCCAGCGCGCGGAGTACACGGTGATGGCCTCGTAGGCGCACTCGACCTTGTATTCCTCTTTGAGGCGGCTGGCCACCACGTCGAACTGCAGCACACCGACCGCACCGAGGATGATGTCGTTGCTGCGCTCGGGGAAGAACACCTGGGTGGCGCCCTCTTCCGCCAACTGCTGCAAGCCCTGGCGCAATTGCTTGGATTTGAGCGGGTCTTTCAGGCGCACGCGGCGGAACAATTCCGGAGCGAAGTGCGGAATGCCGGTGAAGCCCAGCGCCTCGCCTTCGGTGAACGTGTCACCGATCTGGATGGTGCCGTGGTTATGCAGGCCGATGATGTCGCCGGCGTAGGCTTCTTCGAGCTGTTCACGCTCGGAAGAGAAAAAGGTCAGGGCGTCGCCGATGCGCACGTCCTTGCCGGTGCGCACGTGGCGCATCTTCATGCCTTTTTCGTACTTGCCCGAACAGATACGCATGAAGGCGATACGGTCGCGGTGCTTGGGGTCCATGTTCGCCTGGATCTTGAACACGAAGCCCGAGAACTTCTCTTCCTGCGGCTCCACGGTACGCTCGTTGGCCACCCGGGCCAGCGGCAGCGGGGCCCAGTCCACCACGGCGTCCAGCACATGGTCGACACCGAAGTTGCCCAGTGCGGTACCGAAGAACACCGGCGTCAACTGGCCGTCGAGGAACTCCTGCTGGTTGAACTCATGGCAGGCGCCTTGTACCAGTTCCAGTTGCTCGATGAAACGCTCGTACTCGTCGCCCAGGTGAGCGCGGGCCTCGTCGGAGTCCAGCTTCTGGATGATCTTGGTTTCGGTGCGCTCATGGCCGTGGCCCGGGGTGTAGACGATGATGTAGTCGTCCGCCAGGTGGTACACGCCTTTGAAGTCGCGGTAGCAACCGATAGGCCAGGTGATCGGCGCGGCCTTGATCTTCAGGACCGCTTCGATTTCGTCCAGCAACTCGATGGGGTCGCGGATATCGCGGTCGAGTTTGTTGATGAAGCTGACGATGGGCGTGTCACGCAGACGGCACACGTCCATCAGCGCGATGGTGCGTGGCTCGACGCCTTTACCGCCGTCGAGGACCATCAGCGCCGAGTCCACCGCGGTCAGGGTGCGGTAGGTGTCTTCGGAGAAGTCTTCGTGGCCCGGGGTGTCGAGCAGGTTGACCATGTGGTCGCGATACGGGAACTGCATGACCGACGTGGTAATGGAGATACCCCGTTGTTTTTCCATTTCCATCCAGTCGGAAGTGGCATGGCGGTCGGACTTGCGGGATTTCACCGTGCCGGCCACCGCGATTGCCTTGCCCATCAGCAACAGCTTCTCGGTGATGGTGGTTTTACCGGCATCGGGGTGGGAAATAATGGCGAAAGTGCGGCGTTTCGCGACTTCGGCGGCCTGGTGGGTCATGGGAAATCGCCTGGCAGGTGAGTCAAAAAAGGGCGGCGAGTATAGCGCAAACCCCGGCGCCCGGACCACCGTTCACCCGATCAGGGGTGGCTAAATGCTGCCAAGTATGGAACCTTTTAAAAGGTCGAGACGTCCACTCCCCTGCTACCGCACTCGGAACAGGGGCTGATAAATCAGCAAGTTAGCCTGACGAGGCTGCGCTCATGGCTTGACCTCCCGTCGTCTGACCGACAGGGGCGAGCTGCTTTTCGCGAACCCATTCCCAGGCAGCCAGAAATGGCCTTGCCACCGGGAAATGCGTTCGCCGACAAAAGAAAAAAAGGAGTCCGCCTGTGGCTATCCGCTATGGCAAAGGGCTGACAGGGGCTGCGATCGTCGTCGCACTCCTGGCCCTGCTGGTCCACTGGATCGGCATCAGTACGATTGAGCTCTACCGCGACGATTTATGGTTCTACCTGCAAGCCCACCTGGTGCTGGTGCTTGCTTCCATGCTGGCGGCCCTGATCGTGGGGATCCCTGCCGGTATCCTGCTCAGCCGACCGAAGATGGTCGGGCGCGCAGAACGCTTCATGCAGATCTTCAATATCGGCAACACCGTCCCGCCCCTGGCCGTATTGGCCATCGCCCTCGGCGTCCTCGGCATCGGCAGTGGCCCGGCCATCTTCGCCCTGTTCCTTGCCTCCCTCCTGCCCATCGTGCGCAACACCTACGAGGGCCTTAAAAACGTCCAGGGCTCCCTGAAGGAAGCCGCCACCGGCATCGGCATGACCCCGCGCCAGGTGCTGTTTCGCGTGGAACTGCCGAACGCCGTGCCCATCATCATTGGCGGCGTGCGTGTGGCGCTGGCGATCAACGTGGGCACCGCGCCGCTGGCGTTCCTGATCGGCGCCAACAGCCTGGGCAGCCTGATTTTCCCCGGCATCGCCCTGAACAATCAGCCGCAACTGCTGCTCGGCGCCGCGTGTACCGCGCTGCTGGCACTGCTGCTCGATGGTTTGGTGACCCTGGCCAGCCGACTCTGGCTGGAACGTGGACTGCGCCCGTCGTAAGGCATGGCTGAGGAAAAACGATGAAAAAACTGACGCTGATAACGGCTTGTGTCCTGCTGCTGGCAGGTTTTGCACAGGCCGCCGAAAAACCGCTGGTGCGCATCGGCGCCCGGGTGTTCACCGAACAGACCCTGCTCGCCGAAATCACCTCCCAATACCTGCGCACCAAAGGCTATGACACCCGCGTGACGGGCGGCTTGGGCAGCAACCTGGCGCGCAGTGCCCAGGAAAGCGGGCAACTGGACCTGCTCTGGGAATACACCGGCGTGTCACTGGTGGCCTACAACCATGTGGACGAAAAGCTCGACAGCGAACAGTCCTACGCCCGGGTAAAAGAACTCGATGCAAAAAAAGGCCTGGTCTGGCTGTCACCTTCTCGATTCAGCAATACCTACGCCCTGGCGCTGCCGGAGAAAGTGGCCAAGGAACACCCGGACATCCACAACATCAGCGACCTGACCCGGGCCATGGCCGAGGACACCCGGGAAAACCGCCTGGTCGCCCTGGACACCGAATTCGCCAACCGCTCCGACGGCCTGGCCGGCATGGTCAAGCTGTATGACATGAACCTGACCCGCAAAAATACGCGCCAGATGGACGCCGGCCTGGTCTACACCGCGCTGCGCAATAGCCAGGTGTTCGCCGGCCTGGTCTACACCACCGACGGTCGCCTGAACGCCTTCAAACTGAAGCTGCTGGAAGACGACAGGCACTACTTCCCGGACTACACCGCCGCGCCGGTGATCCGCCAGCAGTACCTCGACCAGCACCCGCAACTGGCCGCCGACCTCAAGCCGCTGGCCGCGCTGTTCGACGACGAAACCATGCGCCAGCTCAATGCGCGGGTCGACGTCGACCATGAAAGCCCGTCCGCCGTGGCCGCAGATTTCCTGCGCCAGCATCCCATCACCCCATAAGAGGAGAAGACATGGAATTTCTGAACGCCTTTTCCCACCTGGATTGGGCCCAGGTCCTGCACCTGACCTGGCAACACATCACCCTGGTCGGCGTCGCCGTGCTGCTGGCGATCTTCATCGGCGTGCCCCTGGGTATCCTGATGACGCGCTTCGAGGCCCTTGCCGGCCCCCTGCAAGCCAGCGCCACTGTGCTGCTCACGGTGCCATCCATCGCGCTGTTCGGCCTGCTGCTGCCGTTCTACTCCAAGTTCGGCCAGGGCCTGGGGCCGATGCCGGCGATCACCGCCGTGTTCCTCTATTCCCTGCTGCCGATCATGCGTAACACCTACCTGGCCCTCACGGGCGTGGAACCGGGCATTCGCGAAGCCGCACGCGGCATCGGCATGACCTTCGGCCAGCGCCTGCGCATGGTCGAGCTGCCGATTGCGGTGCCGGTGATCCTTGCCGGTGTACGCACCGCCGTGGTGATGAACATCGGCGTGATGACCATCGCCGCCACCATCGGCGCCGGTGGCCTGGGTGTATTGATTCTGGCCTCCATCAGCCGCAGCGACATGTCGATGCTGATCGTCGGCGCCGTGCTGGTCAGCCTCCTGGCCATCTTCGCTGACCTGCTCCTGCAATGGCTGCAACGCTCGCTGACTCCAAAAGGATTGCTCAAATGATCGAACTTCAGAACCTGTCCAAGACCTTTCAAAGCAACGGCAAGACCGTCACCGCCGTGAACGATGTGAGCCTGACCGTCAATGAAGGCGAAATCTGCGTATTCCTCGGCCCTTCGGGTTGCGGCAAGAGCACCACGCTGAAAATGATCAACCGCCTGATCAAGCCCACCTCGGGCAAGATCCTGATCAACGGCGAAGACACCACCGACCTCGATGAAGTGACCCTGCGCCGCAACATCGGCTACGTGATCCAGCAGATCGGCCTGTTCCCCAACATGACCATCGAGGAAAACATCGTGGTCGTGCCCAAGTTGCTGGGCTGGGACAAGCAGAAATGCCACGACCGCGCCCGCGAGCTGATGAGCATGATCAAGCTGGAGCCCAAGCAGTACCTGCACCGCTATCCGCGCGAATTGTCCGGTGGTCAGCAACAGCGCATCGGCGTGATCCGCGCACTGGCGGCCGAGGCGCCGCTGTTGCTGATGGACGAACCGTTCGGCGCGGTCGACCCGATCAACCGCGAAATGATCCAGAACGAGTTCTTCGAGATGCAGCGCGCCCTGAACAAGACCGTGATCATGGTCAGCCACGACATCGACGAGGCCATCAAGCTGGGGGACAAGATTGCCATCTTCCGCGCCGGCAAACTCTTGCAGCTCGATCACCCGGACACCTTGCTGGCGCATCCGGCGGATGATTTCGTCAGCAACTTTGTCGGCCAGGACAGCACCCTCAAGCGCCTGCTGCTGGTGAAGGCCGAAGACGCGGCGGACAACGCGCCGTCGGTCAGCCCTGAAACCCCGGTGGCCGAAGCCCTGGAACTGATGGACGAACATGACCGCCGCTACGTGGTGGTCACCTGCGCCGAGAACAAGGCGCTGGGCTATGTACGACGCCGTGACCTGCACCGTCAGACCGGTGCCTGCGGCCAGTACCTGCGCGAGTTCAACGCCACGGCGGCGTATGACGAGCATTTGCGCATCCTGCTGTCGCGCATGTACGAATTCAACCGTTCATGGTTGCCGGTAATGGATGCGGAGCGCGTGTTCCTGGGTGAAGTGACCCAGGAGTCGATCGCCGAATACCTGAGCTCGGGCAAATCCCGCGGGGGCAAGACCAGCATCGTTTCGCCTGCCGAGACGGCCCTGGCCTGATAGACCGCTATCGCAAATCCCCCTGATTTGCCCCGTCCGGGGAACATCAATCCGTCACACCGGTCGGTTACATAAGTAGCTGCACGGGTTCTCGCGACGAACGCGTGCAAAAACGCGACATTTTTAGTTGATCTATGGCCCCTCACGTCCTAAAGTTCGCGCCGAACGTCCATGCTGGAAACGATCCATCCGGCTCAAGTACTGACGACGAGACAGCAAGGCCAAGGGAAGCGGTTGATCCCATGGCCTTTTTGCTTTCGGCGACATGCCTTGGGAAGTAGGCGAACCAAAGTGGGGATACGGAGGACGTTCATTTGCACCCATTGACTAAAACAGTTTGCCACTAGGAGTTCCCCAGCATGTCGATCCAGGTCGAAGACTATTTCGCGCGCGAAACCTTTCAAAAAATGAAGGCGTTCGCCGACAAGCAAGAAACCCCGTTCGTGGTGATCGACACCGCCATGATCGCCCAGGCCTACGATGACCTGCGCGCCGGTTTCGAATTCGCCAAAGTCTATTACGCGGTCAAGGCCAACCCGGCTGTCGAGATCATCGACCTGCTCAAGGACAAAGGCTCGAGCTTCGACATCGCCTCGATCTACGAGCTGGATAAAGTGCTGAGCCGTGGCGTCAGCGCCGACCGCATCAGCTACGGCAACACCATCAAGAAATCCAAGGACATCCGCTACTTCTACGAGAAAGGCGTGCGCCTGTTCTCCACCGACTCCGAAGCCGACCTGCGCAACATCGCCAAGGCCGCGCCGGGTTCGAAAGTGTATGTGCGTATCCTCACCGAAGGCTCCACCACCGCTGACTGGCCGCTGTCGCGCAAATTCGGCTGCCAGACCGACATGGCCATGGACCTGCTGATCCTGGCCCGTGACCTGGGCCTGGTGCCCTACGGCATCTCGTTCCACGTGGGCTCGCAACAGCGCGACATCAGCGTGTGGGACGCGGCCATCGCCAAGGTCAAGGTGATCTTCGAACGCCTGAAGGAAGAAGACGGCATCCACCTGAAGCTGATCAACATGGGCGGCGGCTTCCCGGCCAACTACATCACCCGCACCAACAGCCTGGAAACCTACGCCGAGGAAATCATCCGCTTCCTCAAGGAAGACTTCGGTGACGACCTGCCGGAAATCATCCTGGAACCGGGCCGTTCGCTGATCGCCAACGCCGGCATCCTGGTGAGCGAAGTGGTACTGGTGGCCCGTAAATCCCGCACCGCCGTCGAGCGCTGGATCTACACCGACGTGGGCAAGTTCTCCGGCCTGATCGAAACCATGGACGAAGCCATCAAGTTCCCGATCTGGACCGAGAAAAAGGGTGAAACCGAGGAAGTGGTCATCGCCGGCCCGACCTGCGACAGCGCCGACATCATGTACGAGAACTACAAGTACGGCCTGCCGCTGAACCTGGCGATCGGCGATCGTCTGTACTGGTTGTCCACCGGTGCCTACACCACCAGCTACAGCGCGGTGGAATTCAACGGCTTCCCGCCGCTGAAGTCCTACTACGTGTAAGACGCCTGCACCCAAAAAACCCATGACACGTCATGGGTTTTTTTATGCCTCAAGAAAGGGTCATCGCGCGCCGATGGTAGACATCGGCCATGGCGCGGATCTGCGGATCACGGGCCGCCGCCAAGGCATTGCAGGCGGTACGCAAAAACTTCAGGTTGCCGCCCGCCAGTGCCTTGTGCAGCCACTCCAGTGCCGCCTCGACCTCGCCACTGTCGGCCAGCACCGCCGCGTAACTGAACTGCCCGCGAAAATCACCGCCCTCGGCCGAGCGTCGATACCACGCCACCGCGCCCTCCCGGTCCTGCGGGCAGAAGCGGCCCTCCTCGAGATAACGCCCCAGCAGGTTCATCGATTTGATATGGCCCTGCTCGGCCGCCTCGCGATACAGCGCCAGCGCCTGTGGCTGGTCTTCAACCACCCCTCGCCCGGTGGCCAGCAGATTGGCGTAGTTGTATTGCGCCCAGTCCAACCCCGCCTGCGCCGCCATACGGTATTCGCGGGCGGCAGCGACCTCATCGACAGCACAGCCCCAGCCATGCTCCAGGCAGCGCCCGACCATGTTGCGCGCGATCAGGTGACCGGCGCGGGCAGCGATTTCGAACCAGCGCAGCGCCAGCGCTTCATCACGGGCGATACCACGCCCTTCCAGCAGGATTTGTCCGAGCAGGGCCTGGGCGTCAACCACGCCCTCTTTCGCGGCCATCAGGATCGCCTGGGCGGCGCGCACCGGGGAGTCGTCGAGCATCGACTGCAACTGCTCGACGTTGAGCACTTCTTCACGACGCAATAAAAAGCCCATGCCAGCCCTCGAGCCACTCGGTGTTTTCCAGGCGCTGGCGAATGCGCAGCAGCCTGAAAGCATAAAGCTGCCAATGGTATTGATTCTTATCTTCCCTGTAAAATGCACCGCGCGCTCGCAAGACCGCCTTGCAAAAGCCCCACGCATCGGATGCCTGGGGCTTTTGTGTGTAAAAAAGAATGTTTCTCGACATGCCACGGCATAATGCGCGCCGTGGCGTATACATCCAGATGAGCGAGGCGGTCAGACGTGTTGAAGAAAACCCTGTTCCAGTTGCACTGGTTCTTCGGCATCACCGCCGGGCTGGTGCTGGCGTTGATGGGGATCACCGGGGCCACGGTCTCGTTCGAGGACGAAATACTGCGCGCCCTCAACCCGACGGTGCTGCATGTGGAAAAACGCGAAGCCGGCGTGCTGCCGCCCGCGGAGCTGGTGCGCACGCTCGAAGCCACCGAAGGCAAGACCGTCTCGATGCTGTGGGTCGGACGCGAAAGCGGCGAAGCCGCCCGTGTGTATTTCACGCCGGCACCGGGCGAACGACGGGGCCAGATGCGCTACTTCGACCCCTATACCGGCGCCTACATGGGCGAGGCCGTCGGCGAAGACTTCTTCGCGTTCGTGCTGCAACTGCACCGCTTTCTCGCCATGGGCGACACTGGCCGGCAAATCACCGGCGCCTGCTCCCTGATCCTGGTGTTCTTCTGCCTCTCCGGCCTGTACCTGCGCTGGCCGCGCCAGGCCGCGAACTGGCGTGCCTGGCTGACCCTGGACTGGCGCAAAAAGGGTCGCAGCTTCAACTGGGACCTGCATTCGGTGTTCGGCACCTGGTGCCTGCTGCTCTATCTGCTGTCGGCCTCGACCGGCCTGTTCTGGTCCTACGAATGGTACAGCCGGGGCCTGACCCAACTGCTGTCCGACGCCCCGCAGAACGAGCGCGTGCGCAAACGCGGCCCGGCCCCCGAAGGCCCGGCACCGGTGGCCAACTATGAGGCTATCTGGAGCACGATCTACAGCAATGCCGGCCCTGGCTTGAGCGCCTACAACATCCGCATGCCGGCGCTCGCCGGGCAACCGGCCACCGTGTATTACCTGCTGGAAAACTCACCGCATAACCGGGCGTTGAACCAGATCAACCTGGACCCGGCCACGGGCGAAGTGAAATCCCATGATCGTTACGCCAGCAAGAGCTTCAAGTCGCAGCTGTTGACCAGCATCTATGCGCTGCATACCGGCAGTTACTTCGGCATTGCGGGCAGGATCATCCTGACCGTCAGCGCCTTGTGCATGCCGCTGTTCTTCATCACCGGCTGGCTGCTGTACCTCGACCGCCGCCGCAAGAAACGCCAGGTGCGCGATGCGCGCAACGGCCTCGGCGCCAACCCCGGCAACGCACCGGCGTGGCTGATCGGTTTCGCCAGCCAGAGCGGCTTTGCCGAACAACTGGCCTGGCAGACCGCCGGGCAACTGCAGGCCGCTGGCTTGCCAGTGAACGTGCAGCCACTGGGCAGCGTCAGCCAGGACGACCTGCGCCAGTCGCATAACGCGCTGTTTGTAGTGAGCACCTTCGGCGACGGCGAAGCGCCCGACAACGCCCGCGGCTTCGAACGCAGCGTACTGGGCCACGATCTGTCGCTGAGCGGCCTGAACTACTCGGTGCTGGCCCTGGGGGATCGCCAGTACGAACACTTCTGCGGCTTCGCAAGGCGCCTGCATTTCTGGCTGACCAACCAGGGCGGCAACCCGTTATTCGCGCCGGTGGAAGTCGACAGCGGCGACACCGCCGCCCTGCTGCACTGGCAGCAACAACTCGGCCAACTCACCGGTCACGCACCGACTGCGGCCTGGCCGGTGGCCACCTACGAAAACTGGACCCTCACCCAACGCACCCTGCTCAACCCGGACAGCGTCGGCGCCGATGTCTACTTGCTCGGTCTCACCCCGGCGTCGCCGCAGAGTTGGCAGGCGGGCGATTTGGTAGAGGTGCTGCCACGCAACGGACCCTGGGCCATCGAGCACTTCCTGGAAGGCCTGGGCCTGGCGGGCAGTGACGGGGTGATCGTCGACGGCCTGGCGCAATCCCTCGACCAGGCCCTGGCCGGTCGGCAACTGCCTGACAACCGTGCCCACCTGGTGGGCCTGCATGCCCAGGCCCTGGTGAACGCGCTGGTGCCCGTGGGCATGCGCGAATACTCCATCGCCTCGATTGCCGGCGACGGTGTGCTGGAGCTGATCGTGCGCCAGGAACGTCACCCGGACGGCAGCCTGGGCCTGGGCTCGGGCTGGCTGACGGAGCATGCGCCCATCGGCTCGGCCATCAGCCTGCGCCTGCGCCGTAACAGTGGTTTTCACCTGCCGGATGCGCCCGTGCCGCTGATCCTGTTGGGCAACGGCACCGGTCTTGCGGGGCTGCGCGGTTTGCTCAAGGCACGTATCGCCCAAGGCCGGCAGCGCAACTGGCTGCTGTTCGGCGAACGTAATATCGCCCACGATTTCCTGTGCCAGCATGAGCTGCAAGGCTGGCTGGCCAGCGGCGACCTGGCGTTGCTGGACCTCGCGTTTTCCCGTGATCAGGCAGAAAAGATCTACGTGCAGGACCGCCTGCGCGAATCGGCCGATGTGTTGCGCCGATGGCTGGCCGATGGCGCGGCGATTTATGTGTGCGGCAGTTTGCAGGGCATGGCCAGCGGCGTCGATCAAACGCTGGTGGACATCCTGGGCACAGCGGCGGTGAATCGGCTGATCGAACAAGGCCGCTACCGCCGGGATGTGTACTGAGCGTCCCAGACGCTGAGATCAACTGTGGGAGCTGGCTTGCCAGCTCCCACAGAGGCGGTCAGACAGGCTGGAGTTTCTGCTGGAACACCGCCACCCCATCGAGATCGCGCAGGATGACGGTCAGCTCCGCCGTCTGCCCGTCGATCTGCACCTCGCCAAAAAACTGGAACCCGGCGAACGGCGAGGTGTTCTGCGCGGGCGGTGCTTTCTGGAACACCACGTCGGGGCCGAAGGTTTTATCCAGCGGATTGGGCCCGAAGCTGCCGGCATTCAACGGCCCGGCGACAAACTCCCAGAACGGTTCGAAATCCTGGAACGCCGCGCGATCAGGGTGATAGTGGTGCGCCGCGCAATAATGCACATCCGCCGTCAGCCACACATGATTGCGCACCTCTTGGGCCCTTAAAAAGGCCAGCAACTCGGCAATCTCCAACTCACGCCCTTGCGGCGCCCCCGGATCGTTGTTGGCGATGGCTTCCCAGCGCGGCACGCCAGGGCTGACCTCACCGTCGGGCACGCCAAGACCGATGGGCATGTCAGCGGCAATCACCTTCCATTGCGCCCGGGACGCCTTGAGCTCGCGTTTGAGCCAGTCCAGCTGTTCGCGACCGAGAAAGGGTTTTGCCGCGCCCAGGTTGTCATCGTTGGGCCCGCGATAGCTGCGCATGTCCAGCACGAACACATCCAGCAATGGCCCATAACCGAGCTTGCGGTAAATCCGCCCGCCGCCATCGGCGCTTTGCCGGCGCATCGGCGAATATTCCAGCCAGGCCTGACGTGCGTGGCCTACCAGGGTGTTGATGTCCTTGGTCTGGTAACGCTCGTCCAGTTGTTTGCTCGGCGACCAGTTGTTGACCACTTCGTGATCGTCCCACTGCCAGATCTGCGGCACCTCGGCGTTGAAACGACGCACGTTTTCATCCAGCAGGTTGTAGCGATAGTTACCGCGATAGTCATCGAGGGTCTCGGCCACTTTGCTCTTGGCCTCGGTAGTGATGTTGCGCCAGATGCGCCCGCCTTCGGTGGTCAGTTGCGCCGGTACCGGGCCGTCGGCGTAGATGGTGTCGCCGCTGTGGATAAAGAAGTCCGGCAGGCGCAGACGCATGGCTTCGTAGATGCGCATGCCGCCGATGTCCGGGTTGATGCCAAAGCCCTGGCCGACGGTGTCGCCGCTCCAGACAAAACGGATGTCGCGACGCGCCTGGGGCACGCTGCGCAAATGCCCGAACCAGGGTTCGCTGGCGACACCGGTCTGGGCGTCCTCGAAACACACGCGGTAGAAAATCGCCTGGTCGGCGGGCAGCCCGGTGAGTTCGACCCGCGCAGTAAAGTCGCTGCGGCTGTCGGCCAGGGGCGAGACATATCGGCGCGGGTTACTGAACACGCTGCGGGTGTCCCACTCCACCACCATGCGCGCCGGGCGGTCGCTGCGGCTCCAGATTATCGCACGGTCGCCGAGCAGGTCGCCGGACTGCACACCGTCGGTGAGCTGCGGGCGGTCCTTGACCGAAGCGATCACCGCCGGCGCCAGGCCCGGCAGCAGCAACCCGGCCCCTACGGCTTGCATCACACGGCGACGGCCGAGATCGAAGTGACTCATGCAGGTGCCCTCTTGAGTATCAAAAGAGCAACTAAACCACGCGGGGATGAAACAGAGATGACACCGATCCCGCGATCACAAGTGGTCAAACGGTAGGAGCCGTGCTTGGGTGGAAGCTGGCTTGCCTGCGATGTCGCCTGCACCACCGCTTTCGCAGCCTCGCCGGGGCTCGACAACTCCCACAGGGGTCTTGCAGTGGCTGAAAAAGCGCTGCCAACAGGGCTATCGCACCGGACACTTTCTCACCAACAACACGGCTCCAATGTGGGAGCTGGCTTGCCTGCGATAGCATCACCGCGGTGTGACTGATACACCGCAGTGTCTGCATCGCGGGCAAGCCCGGCGCCCAGACTTTTTCAGGCCGTGACCGCCAGCTCTACGGTGTCCGGACGCTTGGTCAACGCATACACCAACCCAGTCAGCAGGCTACCGGCAACGATCGCCAGCAGGTACAGCAGCGCATGGTTCATCGCGTTCGGGATCACCAGCACAAACAAGCCGCCATGGGGCGCCGCCAGTTTGCAGCCGAAGTACATCGACAACGCACCGGTCAGTGCACCGCCGGCGATGCTGGCCGGGATCACGCGCAGCGGGTCCTTGGCGGCAAACGGAATCGCGCCTTCGGAAATAAAACACAGACCGAGGATCATCGCGGCTTTGCCCGCCTCCCGCTCGGTCTGGGCGAACTTTCGCCGCGCCAGGAAGGTGGCGATGCCCATGCCGATCGGCGGGACCATGCCGGCGGCCATGGTCGCGGCCATCGGCGCGCCGCTCTGGGCCGCCAGCAGGCCCACCGAAAACGCATACGCCGCCTTGTTGATCGGTCCGCCCAGGTCGACGCACATCATGCCGCCCAGCAGAATGCCCAGCAGCACCGCATTGGTGGTGCCCATGGTGCTGAGAAAATCGGTGAGCCCGGTGAGCAGGCGCGCTACCGGCGGGCCCACCAGGTAGATCATCGCTAGGCCGGTGAACAGGCTCGCCAGCAACGGGATGATCAGGATCGGCTTGAGCGCCTCCAGGCTCTGGGGCAACTGCACCGCACGGGTGATCAGCTTGACGCAGTAGCCGGCGAGGAAACCGGCGAAGATGCCGCCGATAAACCCTGCGCCCAGGGTACCCGCCAGCAAGCCGCCGATCATGCCGGGGGCAATGCCGGGACGGTCGGCAATCGAATAAGCGATATAACCCGCCAGCAGCGGCACCATGAGCATGAAGGCCTGATCACCCACGGTTTTCAGCGCCGCCGCCAGGGTGCCTTGCTCTTCGAAGGCATGGATGCCGAACACGAACGACAAAGCGATCAGCAGGCCGCCCGCCACCACCATCGGCAGCATGAACGACACACCGGTCAGCAGGTGTTTGTAGACGCCGGTTTTTTCTGGCTTGGCCACCGCACCGCTGGCCGCGCTTTCCACCACGCCTTCGGCAAGCGCCTTGTTGAGGGTCGCCTCGGATTGCTTGAGGGCGATGCCGGTGCCGCAACGGTAGATTTTCTTGCCGGCGAAGCGCTCGGTGGCCACTTCGATATCGGCGGCCAGCAACACCACGTCGGCCTCGGCGATGGCCTGCGGGCTCAACGGCGTTCGGGCTCCGACCGAGCCCTGGGTTTCGACCTGCAGGTCATAGCCCAAACGCTTGGCCGTCTGCTGCAAGGCTTCCGCCGCCATGAAGGTGTGGGCCACGCCGGTCGGGCAAGCGGTGATCGCAACGATACGCGGCGCCTGCCTGGCCACGGGTGCCGCAGCGACCGCCACCTGCGCCTCTTCAGCGCCGCGCCGCAACACCGCGTCGACATCCGCCAGCGCAAGGGCCGGCGTACTCTGGAACACGCGCTTGCCGACAAATCGCCGCATGTCCACCGGCGTACTGCTGACCAGCAACACCCATTCGGCGTCATCGATAGTGGCCTGGGACAACCGGCGCTCGGGGCGTTGCGCGTCCACCACTTCAACGCTGGTGCTCCAGCCCTGGCGCTGCGCGGCGGCGTCCAGCAAGCGGGCGCACAGCACACTGGTGACCATGCCGTTCGGGCAGGCGGTAACAATGGCTAACTTCATCACATACCCTCTTATTGTTCTGTCAGCGCGCGCACGTGAACGCCACGTTCGAGCTGCGCCAGCTGCGCCGCATCGCCGATGCCGAAGCCGATCTGCGTAACGGCCATCGCCGCAATCGCGGTGGCTCGGCGCAAAGTCTGCTCGGGCGTGTCGCCACTGAGCAAACCATGGAGCATCCCGGCCAGCAGCGAATCGCCGGCGCCGACGGTGCTGGCGACAGTGACCCTGGGCGGCTTGGCGTGCAGCGATGTGCCTCGGTTGTACCAGCTCACGCCCGCGGCGCCATCGGAAACCACCACGTGCTCCACACCCAGCCAATGCAGTTGGTTGATGGCATCAGGGACATGACCCAGGGCGTCGGCCAACTCTTCGGTGTTGGGTTTGACCAGCCACGGGCCAGCCTGCAAGCCGGCGCGCAAGGCTTCGCCACTGGTGTCCAGGGCGACTTTCAAACCCAAGCCTTTCAGTTGTTCGAGCATTGTTTGAAACCATTGCGGGCTGACGCCACGCGGTAAGCTGCCGGCCACCACCACTGCATCGAATTCCGGGCCGATGACCGCAATCATCTTGAGCAATTCCTTTTGCGCCCGCTCACTCACCAGCGGTCCAGGCGCATTGATGTCGGTGACCCGGCCATCCTGCTCGGCAATCTTGATATTGCTGCGTGTCTCACCCGGTACGCGAATGAATGCATTGCCAAACCCACGACGGGCGATCAGTGTGTCGAACGCCTGGGGATTTTCCTCACCGAGAAACCCGCCCACGCTCACCTGATGGCCCAGGTCGGCCAACACCTGCGCCACGTTCACGCCTTTGCCGGCGGCATGGGTCAGCAGGGTTTCGCTGCGGTTCACTGCACCCGGTTCCAGGTGCCCCAGGCGTACCGTCAGGTCCAACGCAGGGTTCAGCGTCAGGGTCAGAATCCTTGCCATCTACACGGCCTCCACTAGGGCTCGCACGTCGGCGGGCGAGCCCACCGTCAGTGCGTTTTGCGCCAGGCTCCGGGCCTCGCTCAGACTGAATTCGCGCACGCGCGCCTTCACTTCCGCAATGCTGCGGGCCGATACGCTCAACTCATCCACACCCAGCCCGACCAGCACCGGTACCGCCAGCGGGTCCGCCGCCAGCTCGCCGCACACACCGACCCATTTGCCGTGGGCATGGGCGGCACGCACGGTGATGTCGATCAGTTGCAACACCGCCGGGTGCAGGCCGTCGGCCTGGGCCGACAGCGTCGGGTGGCCACGGTCGATGGCCAGGGTGTATTGGGTCAGGTCGTTGGTGCCAACGCTGAAGAAATCCACTTCCTGGGCCAACACCGGCGCGAGCAACGCGGCGGACGGCACTTCGATCATGATGCCCAGTTGCAAGTCAGCCACCGGGATTTCCCGGCGCAGGCGCTCGGTCATGTCGCGGGCAGCACGCCACTCGTCGACGCTGCCGACCATCGGGAACATGATGCGCAGCGGGCGGTTGTCTGCCGAACGCAACAACGCGCGCAATTGCGCCTCCATGATCTGCGGACGCTGCAAGGTCAAGCGAATGCCGCGCACGCCCAGGAAGGGGTTTTCTTCCTCGGCAATCGGCCAATAGGGCAACGGCTTGTCGCCGCCGACGTCGAGGGTGCGCACCACCAGCGGGCGCCCCGCGAGGCCATCGAGCACACGGCGGTATTCGGCTTCCTGGGTGGCCTCGTCCGGCGCTTGCGGGTGCGCCATGAAAATCAGTTCGGTGCGCAGCAAACCAATGCCTTCGGCGCCCTGCTCTACCGCGCCGGCAACGCCTGCGCTTTCGCCGATATTGGCGAACACTTCCACCCGATGCCCATCCCGGGTCTGCGCCGGTTCGTGACGTTGGGCCGCAGCGGCTTGCAGGCGTCGTTCACGGCTGTCGCGTTCGACGGTGGCGCGTTGCAAGGTGGCGGCATCGGGGTCCACGTGCAGGCGACCGCGCTGCCCATCAAGCAACAAAGGCGTGCCGGCGGCCAGCCGCAATACACCGGCACCGGCGCCGACCAGCGCAGGAATGCCCAGGGCACGGGCGACAATCGCGCTGTGGGCCGTCGCACCACCGCGCGCGGTGAGGATGCCGGCGACGCGGGCCGGGTCCAGACGCGCGACGTCCGAAGGGCCCACTTCGTCCATCACCAGGATGTACGGCTCGGCAGGTTCCTGGGCGGCCTCGACACCACAGAGTTGCGCCAGCACGCGACGGCCAATGTCACGCAGATCGGCGGCGCGCTCGGCGAGCAATGCGTCCTGCAACGATGCCTGCTGCCGGGCGGCGCTTTCGATCACGCTCATCCAAGCCGCCTCGGCACTTTCGCCCTGCTTGAGACGGGTGTCGACTTCGTCGGTGAGTTCGGGGTCGTCGAGCATTTCCTGGTGAGTGATGAAAATCTCGCGGATGGCCTTGGACGGGCTGCGCTCGATCAAACCCTGGATATCGCCGCGCACGTCAGTAACCGCCGCGTGCAGCCGTTGGCGCTCAATCAGCGCGGACTCGCCGCGCAGCGGGTAATCGAACACTTCCTGTACCTGAAGATGGGCCGGGCCGATGGCGATACCCGGCGACGCCGCGACGGCTTGCACCTGGCTGCCGGCCAACGGGGCGCTGACAGGCGGTTCGATATCCAGCAGCTGGGGTTGCACGCTGGCTGTCGGCAGCGGCTCGACATCTTCGCCCAGACCTTCTTCGACCGCCGCCAACAAGGCGGGCAGCGCGTCAGCGGCAATCCTGGGTTCAGCGACAAACTCCAGCACCTGGCCCCGGCGCGCACCCAGGCTCAGCAGCTTGCTCAGGCTTTTCACCGAAACTGCGCCGACCGCGCCATCGACGATGCGCAGGCGAATGTCACCGTCAAAGCTTTTAGCCAGTTGCGCGAGGATCTTGGCCGGGCGCGCGTGCAACCCATGGGCGTTGGCCAGAACGACACGGGCGCTGGGCCAGTCGGGTGGCAATTCACCGCCCAGCACTTCCAGTACGGCGCGGCTGCTGGTGGCGCGGCCCAGTTCCTGGCCACGGCCCTCGATCAGCAAGGCGCACAGGCGCTCCAACAGAGTCTGGTGCGCCTCCCCCAGGCTGGCCAGGCAGAACAGGCCGTTGAGCGGCTGGCCGAGATAACGCATGGGTTTGTCCGGCGTGACGAACGCCAGGCCCGGGCGCTTGACGGTCTGCTCGCTGTGCAGCCACCACAGGCCATCGCCCAGAGGCAAAGCGTCGACTTGCTGCAACACGGCAGCGAAACCGTTGCTCACGCAATCGGCCTGGCGCAGCAACCGCGCACCGCGCCACACCAGTTCTTCGAAGTCATCGGCGGAGACACTCAGGCTGATCATCTGCGCATCGAGCGCCAGTTCCTGCGGCGCACCTTGCAGCAACTTCAGCAGGGCCTCGGCAGAACCGGCACGGCGCAACGCCTGGCCCAGATCGGTTTCACCGAGGGCGCGGGTGAGCAATTGCAACAAGCGCAAGTGTTCATCGGATTTGGCAGCGATACCGATGGCCAGGTACACCACCTGGCCGTCGCCCCAATCCACCCCGTCGGGGAACTGCAACAGGCGCACGCCGGTGGAAAACACCTGGTCGCGGGTTTCGGGGGTGCCATGGGGAATCGCGATGCCCTGGCCAAGAAAGGTCGACCCCTGGGCTTCACGGGCCTGCAAACCACTGAGGTAACCCTCGGCGACCAGGCCATCGGCCACCAGTTTGTCCGCCAGCAGGTGCAGGGCCGCAGATTTGTCCGCAGCCACCTGGCCCATGGAAATCTGCTCTACAGTGAGCTCAAGCATGCCGTTCTCCTACTTGACGCTAGGTATTGTTTTGAATGAATCAGCGCTGGGTGTTCAAAAATAACTGACTGAGTGGTCAATTGGCAGTAGCCACTGAGTCACGAACGTCGTAAAAATACGTTAGCTGAAACGTTTAATCTATAATTAATGGCAGATTACGCGTTAATTGCGCCAGCTTGAACGACCACTCGGCGCTTGCCCTGGGACATTGGCTGTAGGCAGGAATCGGTTACGATTGGACAAAATGTCGGGGCACGCTCTAAAAAACAAGGAAATCCCGGTTTGAAACTCAGTGATATCGCCCGTCTCGCCGGTGTGTCCGTGACCACCGCCAGCTACGTCATCAACGGCAAGGCCGAACAGCAACGCATCAGCAACGCGACCGTCGAACGGGTGCGTGCGGTGGTCGAGGCCCACGGCTTTACGCCCAACCCCCAGGCGGCCGGGCTGCGCAGTCGGCACACACGCACGCTGGGGTTCATCCTGCCGGACCTGGAAAACCCCAGTTACGCCCGCATCGCCAAACTTTTGGAGCAAGGTGCGCGCGCGCGCGGCTACCAGTTGCTGATCGCCAGCTCCGACGATGAGGCCGACAGCGAACGTCAGTTGCTGCAACTGTTCCGTGCCCGCCGGTGTGACGCATTGTTCGTCGCCAGTTGCCTGCCGGCCAGCGACGACAGCTACCGCGAGCTGCAAGCCAAGGGCTTGCCGGTGATCGCCATCGACCGGGTGATGGACAACGAGCAATTCTGTTCGGTGGTCAGTGACGACCGCCAGGCCTGCCAGCAACTGACCAGCAGCCTGTTGCAACCACTGCCCAAGCAAATCGCCCTGATCGGCGCGCATCCGGAACTGAGCATCAGCCAGGAACGTGCCGCCGGTTTCCGCGAGGCACTGCAAGGTTTCAAGGGTGAGATGATCATCGAACAGGGCGAAGCATTCAGCCGCGACTGTGGCCGGCGGCTGATGGAGCAACTTCTGCAGAAGCTGGGGCATTTGCCTGACGCGCTGGTGACAACGTCCTACGTGCTACTGCAAGGCGTGTTCGATGCGCTGCACGACTTCCCGCTCAAATCACGCCCGCTCAGCCTCGGCACCTTTGGTGACACGCAACTGCTGGACTTCCTGCCATTGCCGGTGAATGCCATGGCCCAGCAACATCAACTTATCGCCGACACCGCCCTGCGCCTGGCCCTGGCCGCGATCGAAGAACAGCAGTATCAGCCCGGCGTGCACGCCATTGGACGTACCTTCAAACAGCGCATCCACGAGGCGTGAGCGTGGAGCTGATCGACACCCACACCCACCTGGACTTCCCTGACTTCGATGCCGACCGCCGGGAAGTCCTCGCTGACAGCCGCCAACTGGGCGTGCGGCGCATGGTGGTGCTGGGGGTGTATCAGCAGAATTGGCAGCGGGTGTGGGATCTGGTGCAACAGGATGAAGGTTTGTTCGCTGCCTTTGGCCTGCACCCGGTCTACCTCGATGAACACCGCCCCATCGATCTCACGGAACTGGCCGAGTGGTTGACGCGCCTGCACGGGCATCCCCAGCTCTGCGCAGTGGGTGAAATCGGCCTGGATTATTTTCTTGAACAACTGGACCGCGAGCGCCAGCAACAGCTGTTCGAAGCGCAGCTCAAGCTGGCGGTGGACGTTCAGTTGCCGGCGCTGCTGCACGTGCGCCGCAGCCACGCGGCGGTTATCGCCACCTTGAAGCGTATCCGTGTGCCCCGGGGCGGCATTATTCACGCCTTCGCCGGCAGCTTCGAAGAAGCCCGCGAATACCTGCGGCTCGGGTTCAAACTGGGTTTGGGCGGTGCTGCCACCTGGCCCCAGGCATTGCGCATGCATCGGGTACTGGCACAGCTGCCACTGGATGCGGTCGTGCTGGAAACCGACGCCCCGGACATGGCGCCCGTCATGTACCCGGGCCAGCGCAATAGCCCGCAACACTTGCCGGCCATCTGCAACGCCCTGGCCGAACGCATGGGCATCAGCGCTTCAGTGCTGGCTGAGGCGAGCACTCGCAATGCGTGCGAGCTGTTCAACTGGTAGCGCCGGACGCCCCGCCTCCAGGTTCAAAATCACGTGCTGTCGGTAGCGGGCGTAACGCAGCGTCAGAAAATGCACCAGCAGCACCACCAGTGACACATTGAGCTGCCCGATCACGCTGATCAGCCCCAGCCACTCCATCACCAGCGCCACGATCAACACGATGCACGTCAGCACCACCATGCCCGGACGCACCAGCGCCCAATGTTCCAGCGACTTGAACCGGCGCAGTTCCCTGGGACAACACAACTGCAACACGCGCTGGCAGTACGGACAATCGAAGGGCTCGTCGATGGAGATGGCATTCACTTGCCAGGACTTGAGCTCAAAGGTGATCTCACAATGGGCGCAGTGGCCCTTGATACCGACGACTGTGGTCATGGCTGTGCCTCCCTGAATCTTGTTTGAGTGAAATAAATTCTCACTCATTCAGGCAGCCCAAACAGAAACTCCGGAAAATCAGGACAAGCACTACACCTCACAAAGAAACACCCTACAGACGAATACACTTAACTGAATGACCTCACACACGAAACGCGCCAATCAGCTGCTTCAGCTCGTTCACCTGCACCGACAGTTGTCGGCTGGCCGCCTCGGTCTGGTGGGCACCGTGCGCCGCGTGCTCGCCGGCACGGTTGATTTCAACGATGTTCTGGTCGATATCGTGGGCGACGGCGGTCTGCTGCTCCACCGCTGCGGCAATCTGCTGGTTCTGGTCGACGATCATGCCGACCGCGGCGAGGATATTTTCCAGGGCCTGCTGGACTTTTTCCGACTGCCCCACTGTGCCGCTGGCCATCTGGTGACTGCTGCCCATGGCCTTTACGGCTGCATCTACGCCGCTGTGCAGACGACTGATCATCTGCTCGATTTCTTCAGTGGAGTGCTGGGTGCGCCGCGCCAGGGTGCGGACCTCGTCGGCCACCACCGCAAAGCCGCGCCCCTGCTCACCGGCCCGCGCCGCTTCGATAGCGGCATTGAGCGCCAGCAGGTTGGTCTGCTCGGCAATGCTTTTGATCACTTCCAACACGCTGCTGATGGCCTGACTGTCGCTGGCCAGCCGGTTGATCACCTGCGCCGACTGGTCGATCTCCGAGGCCAGCCGCGCCATGCTGCTTTGCTGGGATTGCACCAGGCTGCGGCCGCTGAGGGTTTCATCATTGACACTGTGGGCGCTGCCGACCGCCGCCGCCGCGTTGCGCGCCACCTCCTGGGCGGTGGACGACATCTGATTCATGGCTGTGGCCACCTGTTCGATCTGGGTGCGCTGGCCCGAGACTGCCTGGTTGCTCCGGGCCGAAACCGTTTCCACCTGCCCGGCCTGGAGCTCTACCTGGCCGACGGTGTGACCGACGCGTTCGATCAGGTCATGGATCTTAGCCACGGTGCCGTTGAACACGTTGCCCAAGTCGCCGAGTTCATCGCGGCTGTGGGCGACAAAACTGACCGTCATATCGCCTGCCGCGACCTGGTCCATCATCACGCCCAGGCGCCGCAGCGTGGTACGGGTGGAGGCGTAGAAACCGGCGTACAGGTAGAAGATCAACAAAAACACCGCGGCCAGCGCCGCCACCAGTAGCACCATGTGCATTCGGTTCTGGGCCAGGCGCAGTTCCAGTTGCTGGCCGATAAACGTCAGGGTGGCCTGGTCGAGCTGATAGGTCCCGGCCATCAGCGTGCTGACCTCCTCATAGAAACGCTGCCAAGGCGCATCGAGGGTTTCGGCCATCACCACCTGTTCTTCGAACAGCTCACTGCCATGTTTGAGACTGGCATTGCTGGCCTGGGCCAGGCCGTTCAGTGCGCCATGAGCTGCCTGACTGGCGCTGAGGGCGTCTTGCAGCTTCAAGGCGTATTCGGCGTGGAGTTTTTCCAACTGTTGCAGCAACTCGTCAAACCGTGTGCTGGAAGATGAATTGAGAAAGCCCTGGCCCAGGGAGTACGCGCCCATCGCCCGCCCCTCGCCCAGGGCCTGGGTGACGTGTGGGGTCACGCTGGTGACCAGCTCGCCGAGTTGGCGTACGTCGCTTTGGGAGTCGCGGCTCAATCCGGATTGACTGGCCACGATCTGGCCGAGCATCTGCGCTTTGTTCAGCAGCTTGCCGATCAACGCGCTTTTGCTCTGCAGCGAGGTTTCCTGTTGTTGAGCCTTGAAGGCTGCGATCAATTCATCGCGCTTAGTCTCGAAAGCAGCAATATGTTCCGGGTCAGTCGCCATGGCGCTGAGCCCTTGCAGGCGGCCCAGAATGCTCTGCTCCAGCGCGCTGATCTGGCCCTCAAGGTCACCGGCCTTGCCGGATTGGCCGAGCACCGCATTGATCTGCACCTGGTTGTTCAGGGTTTCCAGGTCGCGGCGCAGGGCCAGGGCGCTGCCCAGCAGGTCGAGGCTTTGCAGCTCGACGCGGGTCCCCTGGAATTCGCGCCAGGAATCGCGCACCAGAAAATAGTTGGTCGCCAGCATCGGCAGCAGGAACAGCACACTGATCAAGCTGAACTTCATGCCGAAGCTCAGGCGGTTCATCAGCGCGACAGCCGGATAGAGCAAGCTCTTCACAGGTGAACTCCCTTTCTTTTATTTTTATTGAGCGCAGGGCGGCGGCAGAAAGCCACTATTTGGGCGCTCTGTCTGTATAGCTCAATTCGAAAGGGAGTTTTGTAACTTAAGGTTAACAGCAGGGGTGACCGACTCACCCCTGCCGAAGATCAGGGCAGCACGGTCCAGATGGCAAAGCCGGCATACCACAGCACCGCTGCACGCAGCAGCAGTTCCCACAAGCGGTCGAGGCTGTTGATGCCGTCGGCACCCACTGCCGGCGGCGGGATTTCAGCGGCCACCAGGCCGACTTTTTCCACCAGTTGCGCCGCGCTGATGTCCCAGCTCAACAGCTCATGCAGCATCACACGGCTGACCGCGACGAAGTTACCCACCAGGGCAAAGCTTGCGGCCAGCAGGCGCACCGGCAGCCAGTCGAAGGCGTGGCGCAACTGTCCGGCGCGCTCCGCAACCAACGGATTCTGGCTGTGCTCATTGGCCAGCGCCAGCAATCGATAGGCCAGCGCAGCGACCGGGCCCAGCAGGAAATACCAGAAAATCACCGCAAAAAAACTCTGATAAGCCTGCCATAGCAAATGCCCCTGGACGCGTTCGAGCAGTTGTTCGCCGCTGTCGGCGCTCAGGCCCAGGTCGCGCTCCGCCACGTGTTCGGCAGCTTGCAGGTCGCCCCGGCGCCAGGCATCACGGAACGGGCCAAGCCCGGCCAGCAAGTCGCCCCGCCCCAGGCTGTAAATCACCACCAGCAAGTGCACCGGCAGCGCCAGCAAACCGTAGGCCACCGGCTCCAGAACCACCAGCAACAGCGCCAGCAGAACCACGGGCAACAACACCAGCAAGGCCAGGATCAGCCAAGGGTGCTTGCCCAGTCGCGGGCTGGCTTCCAGCCTGGCCAGTTCGTGCAACCAACCGCCGTCACGCTGCAACCGCTGGCGCAGGGCCGAGAATTTCTCGATCCAGACCGCCAGCACCAACACCAGGAAACTCATCGTACGTGTCCTCCATCCTGCAGGGCGCTGCGAAAGCGCGTCCAATCAAAAGCCGGGCCGGGATCGGTCTTGCGTCCCGGGGCGATGTCGCTGTGCCCGCAGATACGCTGAGGAGTAATGCCGGGATAGGCCGATAACAGTTGGCGTGTCAGGTCGATCAACGACACATACTGGGCGTCGGTGAACGCCTGGTCGTCCGTGCCTTCCAGCTCGATGCCCAGGGAAAAATCATTGCACGTCTCTCGCCCCTCGAACCGCGAAACTCCGGCATGCCAGGCCCGGTCGATGCAGGAGACAAACTGCGTCACCGCGCCATCGCGCTCAATCAGGAAGTGCGCAGACACTCGTAGGTCGGCAATCCCTTCAAAGTAGGCATGTTCCATGACGTCCAGACGGTTCTGGAAAAATTCCTGCACTTTACCGGTGCCGAACTGTGCGGGCGGCAGGCTGATGTTATGCACCACCAACAGCGAGATTTCGCCGGCGGGGCGCTCGTTGAAGTTTGGCGAAGGGCAATGGCGAATGCCCTGGCACCAGCCACTGGCGGGGTCCAACTGCATGCGGGTTCCTTGAACGGGACAAAGTGTGACCAGTATGCCGCGTTCCGCCCCGCTGTTGCGATCACTTGGCGCGATTGAGTTGACGCAATTGATCGGTCACCGTCGCCAGGGCACGATCGAACAGCAGTCCGCCTTCCAGTGTTCGCAGTACGCCCGCCTTGAAGGCCTGGACCAACTGGCCGGCACTTTTCTCCAGCACCTTGAGCCCCGTGCGATTGACGAAAATATACGCACCCGTCGGCGCCATGATGGCCGTCAGCTTGCAGCGCTGGAACGTGTCGTCTTCCTGGAACTCCACCCAGCCACCGATGCGCAGGTGATGAACCTTGAGCAGGTCGGGATCATCCTTCGGCCAACCGTCGACCGCGTCGGCGGGCCGTGTCGTCATTACAAAAGGCTCACGCACCTCCATCAGCCCGTCGGCCTCTTCGGGCGCCTGGACATGCATGGCTTGCAGCCTTACAAAGAATTCACGGGTACTGAAAGGATCGAACGCCGCACTGGTCAGGCCGTCACGCAACGCCTTGAGCAACCCCGGCAACTGTTCCAGCAAGTGCCGTCCGGCCTCAGCGTCCTTCTGCAGGCTGACGCTCCAGATCAACTCATCCAGGGTGCGCAAGCCCGCCTGCCACTGCACCGACTGTTCGCCGTGCTTGAGACTGGCCAGCAACAGCACCTGGCTCCAGGCCTGCTGCACGAACTGCACCACGGAGCGCGGCAGTACCTTGCCCATCAGCCGTCGGTCAAGGACCTCGGCCACCCGCTGGCGCACGGCCTCGGTACGCATGCGTCCGTCTTCGGCGTCACGGGTGTGCTGTTCCAGCAAGTCACTGCGGCGACGCTCTTCAGCGGTAAACGTGCTGAACTCCGTCAACAACAGGGAAAAGATCGCCGGATCTTCGACGAACTCGTTGAGCAGGCGCTGTACCACCTGCTCGATGCGCAAGTACAGGCTGTCTCGCTGATAATCGTCACGGGGGCTCCAGCCCAGGGCGGCCGCGGCGATTTCATTCAGCAGTCGCCGTACCGGATGGTTGCCGCGACTGAAAACGCTCTTGTCCACGATCGCGACTTTCAATAGCGGGATCTGCAAGCGCCCGATCAAGGCCTTGAAGGAAGCGGGCACGGCACGATCGGCCAGGATGAACTCGAACAGCATCGCGACCAGGTTGATCACATCTTCGTCGGCCTGCTCGACGACCCGTGACTTGCCACTCTTGACGCTGACCCGGGTGAGCAGTTGTTCGAGCTGGCTGCGCAGGTCGAAATCGTCCTCGGCGTCCGGCTCCGGCACGTATTGCTGCAAGTGGGACAGCAACCGCAGCAGATCGCGGGAGGTAATGGGCAAGGGCTCGGCACTGGCTTCCAGGGTGGGCGCGACACTGCCCCGCACGACGATCAGCAGTTGCTGCAGAACGGCGAAGGCTTGCTGACCGTTTTCGTCCGCCGGCGGCTCGCTGCCGGCCACCGCGTCTTCGCGTGGATGTTCACGGGCAACGCGCCCGTCCGGGCGACGGGAGGGCACGGCCTTGAGGTCGGGCAGGACCCCGGTGGCCATCAGCAACCGATTCGCTTCGCCGTACAGTTGATCGGCGTCACTGAGCACGTACTTCTCGAAAAGCTTGAGCATGATCAGCTTGACCCGGATCTCGACACCCAGGCTGCGCCCGGCGCGCAGGAAAAACTCACACAGCAGCGCGGGGCCCAGCGGGTTCTCACGGTCATCCAGCTGATTGCCCAGCAAGGCACTCAAGCGAGCCGTCAGTTGACCCAGAGCCTGACCATCACGGTGCTGCACCCGGCCCAGCATGCCTTCCAGCGCCACGGTCTTTTCCATCGTGTCCCGGGAAGTGCTCGATGCCGTGTCGTAGGAGACCACCGGCACCATTTGCAATTCACCACGCCCGGCATGGTCCAGGTTGGCAAAGGCTTCGAACAGCCGCTCCATGAACACCCGTTCGAAGTTCTTGCGCTTGAGGCGCAGGTCCCGCATGGCTTCGAAAAAGATGTGATGGTCGACCGTGCTGCGGGCCTTGTCGGCCATCTCGAACAGGGTGTCGTCAGCGTTATCGAACAAATCCTGCAAACCCTGCTGCAGTTGCTGCGCGGCCTTGTCCCGCACCTGCAGCAACACCACCGGCAAGCGAGCCAGTGGCGATGGCGTGGCCTGTGCCTTGTTGATCGGCACCACCTTTCCGTCATTGTGCATCCTGGCCTCCTGAAACGGCGGTATTGAATTGGGCAAAGATCGACTACAGGCCCGGTTGGGCTACAGGGATAACCGGTTATCGCCAGGACGTCAAAGCTATGACGCCAATTGCAAGGCGCGAGATTATCTTGCAAACAGGGCCGGTTGCGCCAGCAAACTCTGTCATTACGCGGTAATTGAAGGGCGAGTCTGGGTTCAGGCACCCACAGCCCCTATAATCGGGGCACTTTGTTTGTGGAGCCTGTTATGCCGAATCTCCGTCTTGCCGACCTCACCGCCGAAATCGAAGCCAACGTGCGCCGCGCACTGCTGGAAGACATCGGCAGCGGCGATATCACCGCGCAGTTGATCCCGGCCGAACGGCTGGCCAAGGCCACGATCATCACCCGTGATGCGGCCGTGATCAGCGGCACGGCCTGGGTGGACGCCGTCTTTCGCCAACTGGACCCACGCGTCGCGGTGCACTGGCAGGTGGCCGACGGCGAGCGCGTCAGCCCCAACCAGGTGCTGTTTCACCTCGAAGGTCCGGCGCGCTCTCTGCTCAGCGGTGAACGCTGCGCACTGAACTTCCTGCAACTGCTGTCGGGTGTGGCCACCCGTGCGCAAGCCCTGGCGGATTTTGTCGCCAGCACCCAAGTCAAGCTACTGGACACCCGCAAGACCCTGCCGGGCTTGCGTCTGGCGCAGAAATACGCCGTGACCTGCGGCGGCTGCCATAACCACCGCATCGGCTTGTACGACGCGTTCCTGATCAAGGAAAACCACATCGCCGCCTGCGGCGGCATTGCCCAGGCCGTCACCGCCGCCCACAAGATCGCCCCGGGCAAGCCGGTGGAAATCGAAGTGGAAAGCCTGGACGAACTGCGCGAAGCACTGGCGGCGGGCGCCGATATCATCATGCTCGACGAACTGAGCCTCGACGACATGCGTGAAGCCGTGCGCCTGAACGGCGGCAAGGCGAAGCTGGAGGCCAGCGGCGGGATCAATGAAAGCACCCTGCTGCCCATCGCGGAAACCGGGGTGGACTACATCTCCATCGGCGCGATGACCAAGGATGTGAAGGCGGTGGATTTGTCGATGCGCCTCAGCCTCTGAGGCGCATGAATCGGCTGCGTTGCTGAACAACCAGGAGGGGTGAACGACTTCAGACGACGAGGTCGTTCATCTCGCAGTATTCGTCCCATGGCACACCCAGCACCTCGGCCGCCTCTTGATGCGCAGCTATTCGCTTCGCTTCGAACTCTTCCGGTGTCGAGGTGTACTTGAGCGTCAGTTCCCAGGCCTGAAGGCCCTGGCTCTCGGCCTCGTCCTCAAATGCCCACTGAATCTGGTCGCGCTGGTCATCGGCGCTCAGGTCCTTGATCTCTTCTTTGAGTTGCGGCGACTCTGCGAGGTATTTTTCGAGAGCCCGTTCATGCCGAACTTCCTGGGTCATTTCTGTCGTGGTCATAGTGTTCTCTTGGATCGAGGAATGGGAATGCATCTGGGTCATCAAGGTTGCGCAGATACAAAAGAACAGGCACGTGTGCCGGCTCGTCTGGCCTTCAGAACCATTCTGGGATCAGCTGAAAACAGTACCGTTGATGCTCTTTTGCCCGAGACAGGAGTCGAACCTGCGACCTTCGCGTTACGAGTGCGCTGCTCTACCAACTGAGCTACACGGGCGGTGGGCTAAAGCTAGCACCGCATCGGGCGTCCGGCAACTTACGGGCTTTGCGGGGCAATGACGCCCTGGGCCCAGAAGCGAGGTTGCAGGTGCGCGCCTCTATCGTCCAGGTAGTGTTGCTGGGCTTGCTTGAGGTCCGGCACGTCGCGTATCGCGATAACGATCAACAGACCAACGGCCAATACCCCGGCGACTCTTCCTACAAACCACCCCAGTGGTAGAGGCGCTGCCGTCGGTGTTCGCCACACATGCAACGCCATCAGCCAGCCCACCACCAGCGCAAGCCAGACCTGGGAGACAGGCATCACCATCACGCCATCGACCATGGACTGCACCAATGACCCCGTCAGCGCGGCAAACAGGCCCAACCTCAGCAGGTCAGCGGGTTCGCCGGACTGCGCCCGCTCACGCAACACAACCAGCGTCGCCCAACCGCTGCGCCACGCCAGGGCCAGTACGCACAAGGCCGACGGCACGCCCCATTCACTGGCCCATTGCAAGATCGCCTGATGGGGGTGGGCGGCAATCTTGTTGGCAATATCGGCAAAGTGCATCGGCCCGAACCCCAGCCAGGGCCGCTCGGCCACCATATGCCAGGCTTGCCACCAGATCGGGCCGCGTCCCGACAGCGAGGTGGTCAGACGATCACTGGCCGCGTTGACGATTTCGATCCCCAGGTAGTCGGCCAGCACCGTGAACGTCAGCCAATACAACAACAGCCCGACGCACACGGCGCCCAATTGCCAGATAACCCAGCGGCGCGCCCATGGCCCCAATAGAACGAGTACCGCTCCGGCGACACCCAGGCCAAGCCAGGTTCCCCGGGTGCCGCCACTGATCGCGATCAGCCACCAGACACAGAGCAGCACAAAAATCCCGCTCCTGAACGGGCGGGAAAACGTGGGCATCAGCAAGGGAAGCGCCAGCAAAGGCAAGGTGAACGTCTGAAACTGGCCGTAAAAACGCTTGTTGGAAAAGCTCCAGAGCAGGAGGTCCGGGTCCAGCGTTGGCTTCCCGCTGGTGAACGCCAAGGTGCCGGCATACAGATACTGGATCGACTTGATCAGGCAGAGCATCACCACGATCACCATCAACACCCGGTCCAGTGACTCGTCACCCCGGCGGCGAAGCAAGGCAAACGCCACGGCAATCGCGCCACAGCTGACGAACAACGCCACTTCGACAAGTGCCCACAACGGCTGACGAGCCAGCGCCGAAGACACCAGCCCCAGGGCTATCACCAGCGCCACACCGACCGCCGTGGACCGGTCCACCAACCGCTCGACGCAGGCAACCGACAGTCCATACAGCACGGCACACAAGCCAATGGCGATCTGCATCACGCGCTGCAGGTCATGCCCACTGACTGGCAGGCAGATGCCCAGCGTCAGCAGGCACACCACCACGACCAGAAAAATATTGCCACGCTGCTGTAGGGACAATGACATGGGCCACCTTTACATCCATGCAGAAGGTTGGGCTGTCAGGCCCCGCTGGTATCGCAACCCTTGGCGATGTATTTCGCTTCAGCTGTCGTGGTGCATTTCCAGCCGGTGGTGGCGCTGCGCGTCAGGGTGATGGTCTTGCCCAGCACGGGCGCAGGCGCGTCGAGTATTTCGCAGTTGAGGGAGCCGGCACCGGTAGCGACGTCGCCAGTCACCTCGATCCGGCAGTTGGCGGTGGGGCTGGTGCCGCCGATCAGCGCCAGGGTCGGTACGGTGCCCTGGTTGAGGGTGTCTTCATAGCCTGCCTTCAAGGCGGAGATTTCAGCCAGCCCCGCAGTGAACTTGGCCTTGGCCTGGTGGGTGGTGTACATGGGCAGGCCGATGGTGGCCAATATGCCGATGATTGCCACGACGATCAGCAGCTCGATCAAAGTAAAACCTTTCTGACGCATCACTTTCACTCTCCAGAATAGAACTCATGACGAGGCACATCCTGCGCCCCGTATTTCACAGCGGCGCCAGTGTACTCATCGGCGAGCACTCCATCGCGTCCAGGACGCACAATCTGACATTTTATCCTTCGCCGCCAGCGTGTCTGACTCTGTCACCTGACTAAGCTATGAATCTTCGACGACCTGCATGCGGAATCACAACATGAACGACGCGTCAACGCTCTACGCCTGGGAAGGCATCAACCGCAAGGGACGCAGGGTGTCCGGGCAAACTGCGGGGCACAGCCCGGCAATGATCAAGGCCCGGTTGCGCCAGCAAGGTATCAGCCCGGAGCGGGTGCGCAGAAAAACACCGGGGCTGCCCAGTTTTGCCCCCGCGATAAGCACTGCCGAAATCGCGCTGTTCACTCGCCAGTTGGCCACGCTGCTCAAAGCCGGCATTCCCCTGCTGCAAGCCCTGGACATCATCGCTGAAGGCTTCGAAAACCGGTCGTTGCGCGAGCGGGTTCAAGGACTGAAGCAGGACATTGCGGCGGGCAGCAGCCTGACGATGGCGCTGCGCAGACACCCCCGTCAGTTCGATGACCTGTATTGCAATCTGGTTGCAGCCGGCGAGCAGGCGGGCGCTCTGGAAACCCTGCTGGAGCGGGTAGCCATTCACCTGGAAAAAAGCCAGCAGCTCAAGGCCAGAATCAAGAAAGCCATGACCTACCCTGTGGCGGTTCTGGTCATCGCCAGCCTGGTCAGTGCGATCCTGCTGATCCATGTCGTGCCACAGTTCCAGAACCTGTTCGCCGGCGTGGGCAGCCAACTGCCCAGCCTGACCCTGCACGTCATCGCGCTGTCCGAGTTCATGCAGCGCGCGTGGTGGGCCGTGTTGCTGGGCGTTGGTGCCGGGCTTGTCGGGTTGCGTCACGCGTATCGCACATCGCCCGGTTTTCGCGAAAGGCTCGATGCGGGTTTGTTGAAAACGCCCCTGGCAGGCACACTGCTGAAAAAAACGGCTGTGGCCCGCTACGCGCGCACACTTTCAACCACCTTTGCAGCGGGTGTTCCACTATTACCGGCACTGGACTCGGTGGCAGGCGCCGTCGGGAGCGGGCCGTTCAGACAGGCGATCGAACATATGCGTCACGCTGTATCGACCGGTATACCGTTGAACCATGCCATGACGGCCAGCGGCCTGTTTCCCGGCATGGCCATCCAGATGACCGCCATCGGCGAGGAGTCGGGCACCCTGGACCGCATGCTGGAAAAAGTCGCCAGCCACTACGAGGCCGATGTGGATAACCTGGTCGATCATCTCACCAGCCTGATGGAGCCGCTGATCATGGTGGTATTGGGCGGCATCGTCGGCGGGCTGGTCATTGCGATGTACCTGCCGGTATTTCAGCTGGGCAGTGCATTTTGAGCCTGCTGCTGAGTCAACAACCCTGGGCCTTCGTCGGGCTGGCACTGGTATTGGGCCTGATTGTGGGCAGCTTCCTCAATGTGCTGGTGTGGCGCCTGCCGAAAATCCTCGAGCGCGAATGGCGCGCCCAGGCCCAAGAAGTACTCAGGCTGCCCGGCGATCCGGTCGCTCCGCCCTACAACCTGATGCGACCCAATTCCTGCTGCCCCCATTGCAATCATCCGATCCGCCCCTGGGAAAATATCCCGCTGCTCAGCTACATCATGCTCAGAGGGCGTTGCGCCCATTGCCGTGGAACCATCAGTGCCCGCTACCCCTTTACCGAGCTGGCCTGCGGGCTGCTCTCGGCGGTGGTCGCCTGGCACTTCGGCTTTGGCTGGCAAGCAGGCGCCGTGTTGCTGTTGAGCTGGGGACTGCTGGCGATGAGCTTGATCGACGCAGACCATCAGTTGTTGCCCGACGTATTGGTGCTGCCCTTGCTCTGGCTGGGGCTGATCGCCAACAGCCTGGGCGGCTGGGTGGCGTTGACCGACGCACTTTGGGGGGCGGTCATCGGCTACATGAGCCTGTGGACGGTGTTCTGGCTGTTCAAATGGGTGACCGGCAAGGACGGAATGGGCCATGGAGACTTCAAGCTGTTGGCACTGCTGGGCGCCTGGGGTGGCTGGCAAATTCTACCAATGACGCTGTTGATGTCCTCGCTGGTGGGCGTGATTGCCGGGCTGATTCTGCTGCGGTTGCGCAAGGCCCAGGCGTCGACGCCGATGCCGTTTGGTCCGTATCTGGCGATTGCCGGCTGGATTGCATTGCTCTGGGGTGGTCAAATAACCGACTTCTATTTGCAGTCTGTCGGTTTCAGATGACCACTTCTGTTGCAACACCCTGGATTCTCGGCCTCACAGGCGGCATTGGCAGCGGCAAGAGCGCGGCGGCCCAACACTTTATCGACCTGGGTATCGACCTGGTCGACGCCGACCACGCCGCGCGCTGGGTGGTCGAGCCGGGGCGTCCGGCGCTGGCCCGCATCGCCGAACACTTTGGCGATGGCGTGCTTCAACCGGACGGCCAACTGGATCGCGCGGTGCTGCGCAAGCGCATCTTTGAAAACCCCGAAGAGCGCCTGTGGCTGGAAGCCTTGCTGCATCCGCTGATCGGCGAAGAAATTCGCAGCCACCTGGCCCGCGCACAATCACCCTACGCGATCCTGGTGTCACCGCTGCTGATCGAGTCCGGCCAGTACAGCATGACCCAGCGCATCCTGGTGATCGACGTGCCGCAATCGTTGCAGGTACAGCGCACCTTGCAACGTGACGGCATCAGTGAACAGCAGGTGCAGGCGATCCTCAAGGCCCAGTCCAGCCGCGAAGACCGCTTGAGCCATGCCGATGACGTGCTGGTCAACGACAAAGACCTCGCCTGGTTGCACGGCGAGGTCGAGCGACTGCATCACTTTTATCTTACTTTGCGTGGAGGCCGATCATGAGCCAACCCTTGACCGTCGACTGCCCAACCTGCGGCGCCCCCGTGGAATGGAAAGCGACCAACCCCAACCGGCCGTTCTGCTCGGACCGCTGCAAACTCATCGACCTGGGCGCCTGGGCCGCCGAAGACCACAAGATTCCTGTCGCCCCGGATGCCGAGGACGAGCTGTTTTCCGAAGATCTGACACCGCGCCACTAAGGTCGCATAAAGGCATGGATCTGCTGGTCGTCGAGGTTTTCTGCGAGATATTGCAGCTCGTCGGCTAGGTCCTCGAACGTACGTACGCCTTTGCTCTGCTGCACCACCGCGCTGAGCATCGCACGCAGGGTCAACCCCGGGTCAAAGCCAATTTCCTGTGCCGCATCCTGGCTTCTGCGCAACTCCTGCCGTGCCCACTCGTACACCCCCATGATTCGCCCCGCCGTGTTGCCCATGAATAGTGCGCAAAGCATGGGCCTGCCTGGATAGGCAGGGTTTGATCTGGGTCAACGCGTTGAGTCGTCGTCTTTCCACGGGGCCGAGAGGTAACGCGAGCGATTGAACGTCTCCAGCCATTCAGGGCAAAACACCACCAGCGCGCTGACCACCATCCCGTTGATAAAGGCCTCTGGAAAAATCATCAGCCACAGGTAACCGACAAAATCCTCCAGCCATTCCGGCATCGCGAAACGACCGTCCAGCCACAGCAACCCCAGGCCCGCCAGCAGGCAGAGCAACGCCGACAGCGCGGCCGCAAAAAAACCGGAGCAGAAGATATAGACAAAGGGGTTACGCGGTTGCGCGCGCTCGACCACCAGCGCGCAGGCTTCAGTCACCAGCACCGGCAGCACGACCAGCAACAGGCCATTGATACCCAGAGCTGCCAGGTCCTGGCGCCCCAGCGCCATCAAGCCTACCTGCGCCGCAAACCCTCCCACGACCGCCAGGGGCCAATCCAGCAGCAGCGTGACCGCCGTCATGCCGATAAAGTGATAAGAAACACCGGTATCGAAATCCCGTCGCACCAGCCACAACATGAACAGCGCAAACACGGTGCCGAACAGCAGGTGCTGGCGCCGCCGGTCGGCAAACAGCTCGACCCAAGGCGCGCGCAGGGTCGCCCACATCACTACAGGCGCGTACATCAGCCAGCCGATGCTGAGGGTTTCCGGCGCCAGGACCGCTGCGCCGATCACGGTTTCACCTGTTCCAGGTGCCGAGCCTCAAGAAGCGAGTGATCCGAAAATAGCCTCGATAAACACTTCACGGCGTACTCCCTTGCCTGGGTAACGGTCGAGTGACCAGTCTACACCGACCTTTTGCGGCAGGACTTCCTGCGGTCATCATTTGGGCGCTAAGCTGCTAGCTATGGATGACTCTGATTACTTGCGCCTGCTCACCGTGGCAGCCGAACAAGCCAACGCATTCCTGTCCAATGCCCGCAAATGGGAGCGTGAGCGTTGGGTCTGCCAACGCCTGCTGCAAGGCTTGAATGTGCCCTATCGCGCCGAAGAGTTTCATGCCGCCGGGCAGGAACCACCGGATGTGCTGTTTCGCGATGCCAGTTTCGAAGTGTTTTTCGTGCTGGATGAAGGCAGGCGCCTGAACGACGAATGGCGTGACGAGTTGCTACGCCGACGCAGTGCCTTTTCACTGAGCCAACTGGTGAGGCGCGAAGCCAAACCCCGGCGTATTCCGGCACATGAGTTTCTGTTACGCCTGGCACCGACCCTGCGCAAGAAAGCGCACAACTATAAAGAGCGCGGCATGGACCTGGGGGAGCTGGATATCGTCGCCTTCACCAGCCTCAAGCGCGAAGTACTGGACCTCAATAGCCATTTCCCGCCCCCCACCGAATACCTGCGCCAGGGATGGCGCTCGCTGTCACTGGTCGGGCCGACCTTTGCGCGGGTGTTGTTCGCCCATCCCGACGCACCGGACTTCTTGCGCAACAATCTGGGGCGCAGCATAGTGTTCGACGTGGGCATCAGCCTGTGACTCGGGCACAGGCTACGCTTGTGGCAATGCCTGTAACGTGGCGCCCCTTTGCAACGTCTACCTGACGAGGCCTTTATGACCAGTCGCCTGAACCCCGATGACCAACAGCATGTCGAAGAGTACCTGCAACTGTCCCAGAACCGAGTCGAGCGCAAGCCTTTCCGGCCTTGGCTGCTCCTCGGTGTGGTGCTGGTGGTGGTGATCGGGCTCGGACTGCTGAGCCGCCTTTTGAGTTACCTGACGCTATGAGCTGCCTGGCGCTCGCGGGGGTAACTGCTCCGATTTCTTTTAGCCTTGCGAGATATCCCCATGACCCATCGTATTATTATCGTCGGCGGCGGCGCCGGCGGCCTGGAGTTGGCTACCCGCCTGGGTAAGACTCTGGGCAAGCGCGGCACTGCCAGCATCACGCTGGTGGACGCCAACCTGACCCATATCTGGAAACCCCTGCTGCACGAAGTGGCCGCTGGCTCCCTGAACTCTTCGGAAGACGAACTCAACTATGTCGCCCAGGCGAAATGGAACCACTTCGAGTTTCAGCTGGGACGCATGAGCGGGCTCGACCGTGAACACAAGAAAATCCAGCTGGCCGCCACCCTCGACGAAGAAGGCCGCGAACTGTTGCCTGCCCGTGTGCTGGGTTATGACAGCCTGGTGATCGCGGTCGGCAGCACCACTAATGACTTCGGCACCGAAGGTGCGGCGCAGCATTGTCTGTTCCTCGACACCCGTAAACAGGCCGAACGCTTCCATCAGCAACTGCTCAACCATTATCTGCGCGCCCACGCCGGGCAGACGGACGCCGTGGAGCAGATCAGCGTTGCCATCGTCGGTGCCGGCGCGACGGGCGTCGAGCTGGCCGCCGAGCTGCACAACGCCGCCCATGAGCTGGCAGCCTATGGTCTTGACCGCATCAAACCGGAAAACATGCACATCACCCTGATCGAAGCCGGCCCGCGGGTGCTGCCTGCCCTGCCGGAGCGTATCGGCGGGCCTGTGCATAAAACCCTGGAGAAACTTGGGGTGACGGTGCTGACCAACTCGGCAGTCAGCGAAGTGACGGCGGATGCATTGATCACCAGCAGCGGCCAGGTCATTCCAGCCAGCCTGAAGGTCTGGGCCGCCGGGATCCGCGCTCCGGGCTTCCTGAAGGACATCGATGGCCTGGAAACCAACCGTATCAACCAACTGCAAGTGTTGCCGACCCTGCAAACCACGCGTGACGAAAACATCTTCGCCTTTGGCGACTGTGCAGCCTGCCCGCAACCGGGCACCGACCGCAATGTGCCGCCGCGAGCCCAGGCCGCTCACCAGCAAGCCTCGTTGCTGGCCAAATCGCTGAAGTTGCGCATTGAGGGCAAGGACCTGCCCACCTACAAGTACACCGATTACGGCTCGTTGATTTCGCTGTCGCGGTTCTCGGCGGTGGGTAACTTGATGGGCAACCTCACCGGTAGTGTGATGCTGGAAGGCTGGTTGGCGCGGATGTTCTATGTGTCGCTGTACCGCATGCACCAGATGGCGCTGTATGGCTTCTTCCGCACGGCGATGCTGATGCTGGGGAGCAAGATTGGCCGAGGCACCGAGCCCAGGCTAAAACTTCACTAACAGCGCAAACCACTGTGGGAGCGAGCTTGCTGGCGAGAGCGGTGTGTCAGGCAGTACATCTGTCACTGATCCACCACATTTGCGAGCAAGCCCGCTCCCACACTTGTCCAGCAGTCAGTTCAAAAATTGTGAGCAAAAAAATCCCCGTATCTTTCGATACGGGGATTTTTAATATGGTCGGGGTAAGGGGATTCGAACTCCTGACATCCTGCTCCCAAAGCAGGCGCGCTACCGGACTGCGCTATACCCCGGTAAAAAAAAGGCGACCTTTCAGTCGCCTTCTTCGATCAGCGCTTTTGGCCTCTGATCTTAAGATTCGATCCCAGAATTAACTGGTTTCAAAAATGGTGGGTCGTGTGGGATTCGAACCTACGACCAATTGGTTAAAAGCCAACTGCTCTACCAACTGAGCTAACGACCCAAATATGGTCGGGGTAGGGGGATTCGAACTCCCGACATCCTGCTCCCAAAGCAGGCGCGCTACCGGACTGCGCTATACCCCGGTTTGAAATTGGCTCCGTGACCAGGACTCGAACCTGGGACCCAATGATTAACAGTCATTTGCTCTACCGACTGAGCTATCACGGAACTGCATATTTCAAAGTACAACTTTTACTGCTTTACAACGTTCTCTTCAACCGTCCGTATCGCTACGTTCGTGCCTCTGAGGCGCGCTATTCTACAATCTTAAAAACCCCTGTCAACCCTTTAAATTGCTTTTAAGACAATGATTTGCGCTTGTTTCTGATTTCTTCTTGGGGAGAAGAAACCCGTGGGCTGACGTTGCTGCGGGGCGCACTTTACAAGCCTTTGCCTTACAGTTCAACGCCCTATCGAAAAAAAAGGCCCCGCGATGCAGGGCCTTCTTTTGTCACACAGCAGTCCGGACTCAGTGGAAGACGATTTCGTCGTTTTCCACACTCGCCGTGACACGGGTGCCCGGCATGAAGCTTCCCGACAGGATCAACTGGGCAAACGGGTTCTCGATCCAGCGTTGGATCGCACGCTTCAGGGGCCGTGCACCATACACCGGGTCGTAACCCACCGCGATCAGCTTGTCCAACGCCTCGCTGCTCAGTTCCAGGTCCAGCTCACGCTCGGCCAGACGGCTGCGCAGGCGACCCAGCTGGATCTCGGTGATGCCCGCAATCTGATCCCGCGCCAAAGGCTCGAAGATCACCACTTCGTCGACCCGGTTGATGAATTCCGGGCGGAAGTGCGTGGTCAGCGCATCCATGACCGCAGCGCGCTGGGCTTCGCGATCGCCTACCAACTCCTGGATCTGCGCCGAGCCCAGGTTGGAGGTCATCACGATCACCGTGTTGCGAAAATCCACGGTACGCCCGTGACTGTCCGTCAGACGGCCATCTTCCAGCACTTGCAGCAGGATGTTGAATACATCCGGGTGCGCCTTCTCGACCTCGTCCAGCAGAATCACCGAGTAAGGCTTGCGCCGCACTGCTTCGGTCAGGTAGCCACCCTCTTCATAACCCACATAGCCCGGAGGCGCACCGATCAGACGAGCCACGGAGTGTTTCTCCATGAACTCAGACATGTCGATGCGTACCATGGCCTCTTCGGTGTCAAAGAGGAACTCGGCCAAGGCCTTGCACAGCTCGGTCTTGCCCACGCCGGTCGGGCCGAGGAACATGAACGAACCGCTCGGACGATTCGGGTCGGCCAAGCCGGCACGGGAGCGCCGTACCGCGTTGGACACCGCCACCACCGCCTCTTCCTGGCCGATGACGCGCTGATGCAACAGGCTTTCCATTTTCAGCAGTTTGTCGCGCTCGCCTTCAAGCATTTTCGACACAGGGATGCCGGTCCACTTGGAGACGACTTCGGCAATTTCCTCCTCGGTCACCTTGCTGCGCAGTAGCTGGTTCTCGCTTTGGCCATGTTGATCGACCATCTGCAGGCTACGCTCTAGGTCCGGGATCACCCCGTACTGCAACTCGGCCATGCGGTTCAGGTCACCTTTACGCCGCGCGGCTTCCAGTTCCTGACGGGACTGCTCGATCTTTTGCTGGATCTGCGCAGAACCCTGCACTTCAGCTTTTTCCGAGGTCCAGACTTCTTCCAGGTCCGAATACTCACGCTCCAGACGCACGATCTCTTCCTGGAGTTTTTCCAGGCGTTTCTTCGCCGCATCGTCCTCTTCTTTCTTGAGGGCCTGGGATTCGACCTTCAGTTGAATCAGGCGGCGATCCAGACGGTCGAGCACTTCCGGCTTGGAATCGATTTCCATGCGAATGCGGCTCGCCGCTTCGTCGATCAGGTCGATGGCCTTGTCGGGCAACTGACGGTCAGTGATGTAGCGATGGCTCAATTTGGCCGCCGCAATAATCGCACCGTCGGTGATCGCCACCTTGTGGTGGACCTCATAGCGCTCTTTCAGGCCACGCAGGATCGCGATGGTGTCCTCTTCGCTCGGCTCTTCCACCAGCACTTTCTGGAAACGACGCTCAAGGGCCGCGTCCTTTTCAATGTACTGGCGGTACTCGTTCAGCGTGGTGGCACCAACGCAATGCAATTCGCCCCGCGCCAACGCCGGCTTGAGCATGTTGCCAGCATCCATCGAGCCTTCGCCCTTGCCGGCGCCGACCATGGTGTGCAGCTCGTCGATAAACAGGATGATCTGCCCTTCCTGCTTCGACAGTTCGTTCAGCAAGGATTTCAAACGCTCTTCGAACTCGCCACGGAACTTGGCGCCGGCGATCAGCGCGCCCATATCCAGGGACAGCAGGCGCTTGCCCTTGAGGCCGTCCGGCACCTCGCCATTGATGATGCGCTGGGCCAGGCCTTCGGCAATCGCGGTCTTACCCACGCCAGGCTCGCCGATGAGTACCGGATTGTTCTTGGTGCGACGTTGCAGCACCTGGATGGTGCGACGGATTTCATCGTCACGGCCGATCACCGGGTCGAGCTTGCCGTCTTCGGCGCGCTTGGTCAGGTCGACGGTGTATTTATCCAGGGCCTGACGCGACTCCTCATGATTGGGGTCGTTCACCGCGTCGCCACCACGCAGGTTGTTGATGGCATTTTCCAGGGCTTTCTTGCTTACGCCCTGGCCCAGCAGCAACTTGCCCAGTTTGCTGTTTTCGTCCATGGCGGCGAGCAGCACCAGTTCGCTGGAGATGAACTGATCACCCTTTTGCTGGGCCAGACGGTCGGCCTGATTGAGCAGGCGCGCCAACTCCTGCGACATGTTCACGTCGCCGGTGGGGTTCTGGATTTTCGGCAGTTGGTCGAGCTCTTTGCTCAACTCCTTGCGCAGGCTGTTGACGTCAAAGCCCACTTGCATCAGCAAGGGTTTGATGGAGCCACCTTGCTGTTCGAGCAGCGCCTGCATCAAGTGCGCGGGCTCGATGGCCGGATGGTCGAGGCCGACTGCCAGGGATTGGGAGTCGGATAAGGCCAATTGTAATTTGCTGGTTAAACGATCAATACGCATTAGTCACCTTCCTTTTGAGCAGGCCGGAGCTAGTAAACACATCCTGAATAAAGAAACCTGCCAGATGCCCTTATAGATGGGGTGGATTTTGCAGGATTCAAGCAGGCGATGCGCGATATGGATCAGGAGAGTCTAGCGCTCGAGCCAGATAAGGGAGGCGAATCGACCGGTGCGCGGGCTGCGACGGTAGGAAAAGAAGCGCGGGTCGGTGACGGTGCAGAAACCACCACCATACACAGCAGTAATGCCGCGCGCGGCGAGGCGCAGGCGAGCCAATTGATAGATGTCGGCCATGAACTTGCCCTGATTATGGCTAGGCACAAAGGCCTCGGCGGTGATCGGCAACTGCTGCATGAAAGCTTCACGCACTTCCGGGCCGACCTCGAAGGCTCCCGGGCCAATCGCAGGGCCGAGCCATACGAGCACTTGATCAGGCGCCACATCGAGGCTTTCGACAGCCGCCTCCAGCACGCCTGCCGCCAGTCCACGCCAGCCAGCGTGGGCCGCCGCCACGCGAGTGCCTGCACGGTTGCAGAACAACGCTGGCAAGCAATCGGCCGTCATGGCCGTGCAAGCGATACCCGGAGTGCTGGTCCAACTGCCATCGGCTTCGACGGTGAGGCTCGGGTCAGCCTCGACCACCGTCACCCCGTGAACCTGACGCAACCAGGCGGGCGTGATATCAAAGGCATCAGTGAGACGATGGCGATTTTCCAGGACAGCTTCCAGGCTGTCCTCGACATGATCGCCCAGGTTCAAGCTGTCGAACGGCGCCGCACTGACGCCGCCCGCACGAGTAGTGACGCAGGCTTTTACCCGGGCCGGCGCGGGCCAGTCGGGGATCAGCCAGTCACTCATCCGACAAATGCCTCGCGATCCTGCTTGAGCAGCGACAACAGCCAGACGAAGTCGTCCGGCAGTTCCGATTCCCAGCTCATGCGTTTACCGCTCGTCGGATGATCCAGCTCCAGGAAGCGCGCATGCAGCGCCTGGCGCGGGAAGTTCTTCAAGGATTCCACCATGGTGGCACTGGCCGCCGGCGGAATACGGAAACGACCGCCGTAGGCCGGGTCACCGACCAACGGGAAGTTGATATGGGCCATGTGCACACGAATCTGGTGGGTGCGCCCGGTTTCCAATTTGACCCGCACATGGGTGTGGGAGCGGAAACGCTCGAGCACCCGGTAGTGACTGACGGCCGGTTTGCCACCTTCCATCACCGCCATGCGCTGGCGTTGCTGACCGTGGCGGCCAATCGGGGCGTTGATCTTGCCACCCGCCACGACCACGCCGATCACGATGCATTCGTAGATACGGCTGACAGTGCGGCTCTGCAATTGTGCAACCAGTTGCGTCTGCGCCTGAATGGTCTTGGCCACCACCATCAAGCCGGTAGTGTCCTTGTCCAGGCGGTGCACGATGCCGCAGCGCGGGACGTTGATGATGTCCGGCACGTGATGCAGCAAGGCATTGAGCAAGGTGCCATCAGCATGGCCGGCCGCCGGGTGCACCACCAGGCCCGCAGGCTTGTTGATCACCAGGATGTCGTCGTCTTCGTAGACGATGTCCAGCTCGATGTCCTGGGCGACCCATTCTCCCTGGGCTTCCTGCTCGGCAGTCAGCTCGAGGATCGAACCGCCATGGACGATGTCTCGCGGGCGGATGACCGCCCCGTCCACAGTCAGGCGGCCGTCTTTGATCCAGGCGGAAAGGCGCGAGCGCGAGTGCTCGGCGAATAATTGTGCGGCGACTTGATCGAGGCGTTGGCCGCCCAATTCGGACGGCACCTCTGCGCGAAGTTCAATTTTATCGGACATGCTCAGACTAGGCGTGGCACAGCCTTTGGTTTCGGCTGCGCGCTTGTGGTTAAATACGGCGTCTTTTGCCCCGAGGCTTTCAACGGGGCGCTCATCATAACAGGACGGCCCCGCCCAAGACAGCGGCCGTCATAGGGACGCAAGCCGCCATGCAAGTGAAACACCTGCTGCTGATCGCCATCCTCGCCATGACTGCTGCTTGCTCGTCAACAAAGGAAGTCGTCGACGAAAACCTGAGCGAAGTCGAGCTGTACCATCTGGCTCAGAAAGACCTGGACAATAATAGCTACACCAGCGCCACGGCCAAGCTTAAGGCACTGGAGTCGCGCTATCCGTTCGGACGCTACGCTGACCAGGCCCAGCTCGAACTGATCTACGCCAACTACAAGAACGCCGAGCCCGAGGCCGCCAAGTCCGCTGCCGAGCGTTTTATTCGCCTGCACCCCCAGCACCCGAACGTGGACTACGCCTACTACCTCAAGGGCCTGACCTCGTTTGACCAGGACGTCGGCCTGCTGGCGCGCTTCCTGCCGCTGGACATGACCAAACGCGACCCGGGCGCCGCCCGCGACTCCTACAACGAGTTCGCCCAGTTGACCAGCCGTTACCCCAACAGCCGCTACGCGCCTGACGCCAAGCAGCGCATGATCTACCTGCGCAACCTGCTGGCGTCCTACGAAATCCACGTGGCTCACTACTACCTGACCCGCCAGGCCTACGTCGCAGCGGCCAACCGTGGTCGTTATGTGGTGGAAAACTTCCAGGAGACCCCTTCGGTGGGTGACGGCCTGGCAGTCATGACCGAGGCCTACCAGCGTCTGCACCTGGATGACCTGGCCAGCACCAGCCTGGAAACCTTGAAGCTCAACTACCCGGACCATCCAAGCCTTAAAGACGGCCAGTTCGTGCCTCAGGTCGCCGAAGCGGACAATCGTTCGTGGCTGAGCAAATACACCCTGGGCCTGATCGAATCCCGTCCTCCGCTGCCGCCGGGAGAAACCCGCGCCAACCAGGACGTGATCAAGCAGTTCCAGGACGCCAAGGACGCCATTCCTTCGGACCTCAAGCCCCACGACGAAAACGGCGACGTGATCGAAGAGGAAGCACCGCAGGCCCTGGGCAACAACCAGGACCGCTCGTGGTTCAGCTACATGACCTTCGGCGTATTCGACTGATCCTCGTCGACAACGCACACAAAGGGAGCCCTTCGAGGCTCCCTTTTTTATGGGCCGATTTTATGGGCTGGTGTTATTGCGCTGTGCGCCTGACACGTCCTTGGCTAAACTGGCGCATTCCTTGTCGAGAAACTGCCCATCATGGTTCGTCTACTGTTCTGGATTGCCGTCATTGCTGCCGCGGTATGGTTCTGGCGCAAATTCAAAAGCCCGGCTGCCAGGCAGCAGCGCAGCGGCGAACCTGACGCGACCCCGATGGTACGCTGCGCCCACTGTGGCGTGCACTTGCCGCAGGATCGCGCACTGAGCTCACGCCAGGAGTGGTATTGCACCCAGGCGCATCTGGAACAGGGCCCGAAATCTATCCAGCGCTGATCCGCCCTTCAGGGGCATAGGGCGCCGGATCGATAATCGGCGGACGCCCCAGCAACAGATCGGCGAACAACTGGCAGGACGCAGGCGCAAGCACCAGCCCATTGCGGTAATGCCCACAATTGAGCCACAGACCTTTGAAGCCCGGAGCCTCGCCGATATAAGGGATGCCCTCCGGCGAGCCTGGCCGCAAGCCGGCCCAGTGGCCCACCACTTCAGCGTCCGCCAGGGCGGGAATCAGCTCCACTGCCGACGCCTTGAGGCTTTCCAGAGCGGTGTCAGTCGGTGTCTTGTCGAACCCTTCATGCTCCAGCGTGCTGCCGATCAGAATGTGTCCGTCACGCCGTGGGATGGCATAGCGCCCCTTGGCCAGCACCATGCTCGACAGGAAATCCGTTGCACATTTGTAGAGAATCATCTGCCCCTTGACCGGCTCCACCGGCAGCGACAGCCCCAGAGTGCGCAACAACTCACCGCTCCAGGCCCCCGCCGCCAGCACCACCTGATCACCCGGAATCGGACCGGCGGTAGTGTTCACGCCCACGACACGGCCAGCCTCCAACACAAAACCACGCACTTCACACTGTTCATGAATCGTCACGCCCGGCAATGCCAGCAACGCGGCCTTGAGGGACTTGACCAGACGCGGGTTGCGCACGTTGGCCACGTTCTCCATGTAGATCGCGCGGGAATACCCACCGCCCAGCACCGGGACAGCATCATGGGCCGCCGAAACGTCCACCTTGCTCAGCGGACGGCCTTCACGGGCGGCCCAGGCCAAAGCCTCGGCTTCGTCGTCCAGATCGAGCCAGTACAGACCGGTAGTGTGAACCTCCGGATCCAACCCGGTGGCGGCAAACAAGCGCTGGGCGAGTTGCGGATAGAAGTCCTGGGACCAATGGGCCAGCGCCGTGACAGCCGGGCTGTAGCGCCACGGGTAGAGTGGGGACACAATCCCGCCTCCGGCCCAGGAAGACTCCTGCCCTACCCCTGCACGGTCCAGCAACACCACAGGCCGCCCCTGGGTAGCCAGGTTGAACGCGGTCAACAAACCGATGACTCCACCGCCGACAACTACCACTTGCTCTTGCTTAGCCATTACCTGATCCAGCCGATAAATAGGAACGAGCGCGCTCGGCGCCCCATCATTCAGCATTCGCATCATCGCCCCCAGCACGCTTGGCGGGACATTTCAGGCGAAGCGCCCGGATTGGTCCGCAGGCCCGTACTGGTGAGACTGAAATCGCCGCACGCGTCGCCCGCCATGACCGAATCGACCAGCGGCGTGGCCACCAGGCTGAAATCCTGAGGGTTCAATGCAGCGGTGATTCTATAGCGATCATTGCCCGAGCTGACGCCGCTTGCGTCAATAAAACTGCCGTTCCGCGTATAAAAGCGCTCGAGAAGCTGGGCTTGCTCCATCAACAACGCCACCACCTCGGCGCGATACCCCTTTTTGACGTGACTGCTGTATCCCGGATAAGCGATACCCGCCAGCACCGCAACGATCGCCACGGCGATCAGTAACTCGATCAGGGTAAACCCCTGGCTGTCCTTGCCCATCCCACTGCTCCTTTATTGAAGTTGCCGCCATGACACTCGCTGAAACCGGACACCGGAACCCTCCGCCACACGGGCGTACACCGTTTCCAGTACCGTTCGCGATTGGCCAGCCAAGCCCACCGCCGTCACCCGATACAGGTCGGCGACGGTCTGCGCCGGTAACTGCGCCAATCCCACTGCCGGCCCCAACGCCTGAAGGCCATACAGGCCACCCTTCAGAGCCATCCACGTCACCGCCGAAACAGGGTTCGTACCGGCACCCAGCACCGAAAACGACTCTGCCGGTGGCGCACAAGTAGCAATCGAGTGACATAACGGTACCGCCGCCGCGCCATGCTGCAGCGCTGACTCTCCCAGCCTGAGACCACTCTCGGCGGTTTGAAACGACTGGTTGCGGTGCCAGAGGCTGCCCGTGACTTTTTGTTGGGATACCGCGCCCTGCATGGACGCCAGGCTCACCAGCGATAGCAGCAGCAGGAAAACCAGACTGATCAACAGCACCATGCCCGAATGCCGCTTCTGAATGAACGCCCTCATGACCCTGCCCTCCCTAACCCAACCGGTTTCGCAACGCCGCCACGACGCTGTAGGTCTGGTCCTTGACCTGCCCTGTCGGGTCCTGGAGCGTGATCAGGATACGGACGCTACGGATCAGCGAAGCGTCCGCTGGCTGCAGATCGTAATGGTCCACGCTCGCCGATAAGGGGTTGGCCGCCACGCCGAAACTGATCTCGAATGCCGCTACGTTATCCACCAGCGCCGCCTTCGCCGGTGCGGCGGGGCTGCTGACTTTCAATTGGCCGGTTTCAAAGGTGTAGGTGAGCTGGCGTATCGCAAAACGAATCTGCCCCGGCGCAGGCGCAGGTGCTTGCCCCTCATAAGCCTGGGCACTCCCGGTACAGTCGGAAAGCACCGTCCAGTCGGGCTTGCCCCCGCCGTCCCCGACATCCGCACTGATCAGCGTCAGGGCCTTTGAACTGCCTGAAACGCTCCAACTGACAGGCCGATCAAAAGCCAATGGCGCATCATCGATAAAGGCGACGCCCAGGCAGCCAAACATACCGACCTGACGAATATCCTGAACCAGCTTGCCCAGCGCAAACCGTGCGTCGTCCTGCAGCAACATTGCGGCTTGCTGACTGGCGTGGGTCAGTCGCGTGCTGATCACCACCTGACTCACGCCCAACACCAGCAGCAGGCCGACAGCCAGAGCCAGCAATGACTCCAGAAGACCAAACCCTCGGGCATACGCGTTCATTGCGCCGCTCCCGGCACGCCGGCAATGCGACTGGTCAAAGTGAAGGTTTCCCGCGCGCCCGCACTGTTCGCCCCTCTGGCATCGTCCCAACTGATACTGATGGCGACCTCGGTGCCGCTGATCGCCACCGCCCCCTTGGCGCTCGCCCCGGCAAATCCGAGGATGTTGGCTTCGAAATCGTGCAGGTCCTGATCACGCACACTGGCACTGCCGAGCGGCGCACGCTCGGCCCGTCCCCCTGAATAATCCGCTGCGGAATTGGCGCGTATCCGGTCGAGCATGTCGTAGGCGATGAAGCTGGCCTGGCTGGTCATCCGCGAGCTGTCGGTGTACTTGAGCGCATTGAGCTGGATCGCCGCCGTGCCGAGCAGGCCGACCGCGAGAATCAGCACCGCGACCAGCACCTCGATCAACGTCATGCCGGTCTGACAGCGCGGCAAGGCGCGGGTAAAAAGAGTGTTCGGGCTGGCTGGCATTTGCATCGTCGTCCATGTCGAAGGCCAAAGGAGGCTGGTGAAACCGGTTGTGCGACCCAAGACTAGCGCCGGTTTTTCGCGGGCGCTGCTGCGGGAACAAAGGGAAATACTTTGGGCGTAAAGGCCATCACTCAGCCCCGGAAACTGGACGCTATACCTAGCTCTCCACTTGAAGAACGACTTCATCCACGGAGGGATGTTCCATGCAACAACGTGGTTTCACGCTGATCGAATTACTCCTCGGGCTGATCGTGAGCGGACTTCTGGCTCACCTTGCACTGCCCGGTTTCAAGGGCTTGCTGGAATCGCAGCAACGTCAAGGCGCCGCGCAAGCCTTGGCGGGCGGTCTGCGCTATGCGCGCACCGAGGCCATCGCGCGCAACCAAGCGGTGGTTATTCATGCGCTGGACGAAGACTGGTCCCAGGGCTGGCGAGTGATTCTGGATGTAAGCGGGCGCGGCCACCTGGACGACGACAACCCGGTGCTGTTGATTCATCAGGAGAGCGGGCGCGTGCTGATCGCGGGCAACGGCCCCGTGAAGAGCCAGGTGCGCTTCAGCGGCCTGGGCGAGCCGGTGTTTTCAGCCGGAGGTTTCCGTGCTGGCACGGTGCACGTCTGCGCCACGGACGCGGCGCAAAGTCTGTATCAGATCGTGCTGGCACCCAGTGGGCGCATCAGCCTGCGCAACGACAGAGCCGAGCAGGCGCTGTGCCGGAACCCTTCCGGCACCGTGGTCGTCAGAGCAGCGAACGGACTCGCAGTTCCTTGGGCATTGAGAACGTGATGTTCTCTTCGCGCCCAGCCAGTTCATCGGCACCCGTAGCGCCCCACGCATGCAGTTGCTGGATCACACCGCGCACCAACACTTCCGGCGCGGAAGCGCCTGCCGTGATGCCGATACGCTCGACACCATCGAACCAGCTGCGTTGCATGTCTTCGGCGCCGTCGATCAGATACGCCGGTGTCGCCATGCGCTCGGCGAGCTCGCGCAAGCGGTTGGAGTTGGAGCTGTTGGGGCTGCCGACGACCAGCACCACGTCACACTCGTTGGCCAGTTGCTTGACCGCATCCTGGCGGTTTTGCGTGGCGTAGCAGATGTCGTCCTTGCGCGGCCCGCCAATGGCCGGGAAACGACTGCGCAAGGCGTCGATCACACGGCTGGTATCGTCCATGGACAAGGTGGTCTGAGTAACGAATGCCAGGCGGTCCGGGTTGTGCACCTGCAAGTTAGCGACGTCTTTTTCGTCTTCGACCAGGTAGATGGCGCCGCCATTGCTGGCGTCGTACTGGCCCATAGTGCCTTCGACTTCCGGATGGCCGGCGTGGCCGATCAGGATGCACTCACGACCGTCGCGGCTGTAGCGCGCAACTTCGATGTGCACCTTGGTCACCAGCGGGCAGGTGGCATCGAACACCTTCAGCCCACGGCCTGCCGCTTCGGAACGTACGGCCTGGGACACACCGTGAGCACTGAAGATAACGATTACGTCGTCCGGCACCTGGTCGAGTTCCTCGACAAAGATCGCGCCGCGCGCGCGCAGGTCCTCGACCACGAACTTGTTGTGCACGACTTCATGGCGCACATAGATCGGCGGACCGAAGACTTCCAGGGCGCGGTTGACGATTTCGATCGCCCGGTCCACGCCGGCGCAGAAGCCACGGGGGTTGGCGAGTTTGATTTGCATGCTGTGCCTCGTGTCTTGCAGCGCAAGAAATTGGATCAACTCAGCTCTATAAGAGTAAGCCTTTGTGGGAGCCGGGCTTGCCCGCGATGCAGACGACTCGGTGCAGGTACACCGAGGTGATGCAATCGCAGGCAAGCCAGCTCCCACACAAGCCCGACATTCACAGGGCCTGATCTTCTGTTAGATCGCTTTAACGCTGATGATTTCAACATCAAACGTCAAGGTTTTACCGGCCAGCGGGTGGTTGAAGTCGATGGTCACTTGCGCGTCATCGAAGGTTTTAACCACCCCTGGAAGTTCGGTGTTCGCCGCGTCATTGAAGATCACCAGCAGGCCTTCCGACAGCTCCATGTCCTGGAACTGCGAACGCGGAATAATCTGCACGTTCTGCGGGTTGGGCTGGCCAAACGCGTTTTCCGGCTGGATTTGCAGGGTGCGTTTGTCACCGGCCTTGAAACCGAACAGGGCGGCTTCAAAACCTGGCAGCAAGTTGCCATCACCGACCTTGAAGGTCGCCGGGGCCTTGTCGAACGTGCTGTCGACCGTGTCGCCATTCTCCAGGCGCAATGCGAAATGCAAAGTGACTTCCGTGTTCTGGCCGATGCGTTGCTCAGCCAATACCTGATCAGTCATTGACGGTCTCTCCGGTTTTTTTGCTCTTGAACATGTCCAGCGCCAGCATGATTGCACCGACGGTGATGGCGCTGTCGGCGAAGTTGAACGCCGGGAAGTACCAGCGGTTCTGCCAATGCACCAGGATGAAATCGATCACATGGCCCAGGGCAATGCGGTCGTACAGGTTGCCCAGCGCACCGCCCAACACCAGGGCCAGGGCGATGGCCAGCCAGGTGTCGTCCCGGCCCAGACGCTTGAGCCACACCACCAGCACGGCACTGACCACCACGGCGATCAAGGCAAACAACCAGCGCTGCCAGCCGGAGCTGTCTGCCAGGAAGCTGAAGGCCGCTCCGGTGTTGTAGGCCAGGGTCCAGCTGAAGTAATCAGGGATGATGACGATCTGCTGGTACATCTGCAGCGCGCCCTCGAAATGAGCCTTGCTGAGCTGGTCGATGACCAGCACCAGCACGCTCAATACGAGCCAGCCCAGACGTCCAAAACGACTGGCTTCAGGCATAGTGGCGAACCTCGCCAGTGCCGCTGATGTTGTCGACGCAACGACCGCAGATCTCTGGGTGCTCAGGGTTCACACCGACATCCTCACGGCAGTGCCAGCAACGGGCGCACTTGGCGAAAGCCGACTTGACCACCTTGAGTTTGAGACCTGGTACTTCGGTCGCGACCGCATCCGCCGGCGCCTGGGCAAACGGTGCAAGGCTCGCAGTAGAGGTGATCAGCACGAAACGCAGCTCGTTGCTCAGCTTGGACAAGTCGGCGGTCAGGCCGTCTTCGGCGAACAGAGTGACTTCGGCTTGCAGGTTACCGCCAACGGCCTTGGCCGCACGCTGCACTTCCAGTTCCTTGTTCACCGCGACCTTGACGGCCATGACGCCTTCCCAGTACTCGCGACCCAGTTCGAAGTCGGCCGGCAACTCCGTGAGGCCTTCGTACCAAGTGTTGAGCATCACCGACTCGTTGCGCTCGCCCGGCAGGTATTCCCACAGCTCGTCGGCGGTGAAGGCCAGGATTGGCGCGATCCAGCGCACCAGCGCTTCGCTGATATGGTACAGCGCGGTTTGCGCCGAACGGCGCGCCTTGCTGTTGGCGCCGGTGGTGTACTGGCGGTCCTTGATGATGTCGAGGTAGAACCCGCCCAGCTCCTGCACGCAGAAGTTGTGGATCTTCGAGTAGACGTTCCAGAAGCGGTATTCGGCGTAGTGTTCCTGCAACTCGCGTTGCAGCAACAGGGTACGGTCCACGGCCCAACGGTCCAGGGCGAGCATGTCTTCGGCCGGGAGCAAGTCGGTGGCCGGGTTGAAACCGGTCAGGTTCGACAGCAGGAAGCGCGCGGTGTTACGGATACGGCGATAGGCATCGGCGCTGCGCTGCAGGATCTGCTCCGACACGGCCATTTCGCCCGAGTAGTCCGTCGAGGCAACCCACAGGCGCATGATGTCGGCGCCCAGGGTGTCGTTGACCTTTTGCGGTGCGATCACGTTGCCCAGCGACTTGGACATCTTGCGACCGTTTTCGTCGACGGTGAAACCGTGGGTCAGCAGCTCGCGGTACGGTGCGTGATCGTCGATGGCACAACCGGTCAGCAGCGACGAGTGAAACCAGCCGCGGTGCTGGTCGGAGCCTTCCAGGTACAGGTCGGCACGCGGGCCGCTTTCGTGGCCCATTGGGTGCGAACCGCGCAATACGTGCCAGTGGGTGGTGCCGGAGTCGAACCATACGTCGAGGGTGTCGCTGATCTTGTCGTACAGCGGCGCTTCGTCGCCCAGCAGCTCGGCGGCGTCCAGTTTGAACCAGGCTTCGATGCCCTCGACTTCGACCCGCTTGGCGACCTCTTCCATCAGCTCGACGGTACGCGGGTGCAGCTCGCCGCTTTCCTTGTTCAGGAAGAATGGGATCGGCACGCCCCAGTTACGCTGACGCGAGATGCACCAGTCCGGACGGTTGGCGATCATCGAGTGCAGGCGCGCCTGCCCCCAGGCCGGCACGAACGTGGTGTCTTCGATGGCCTTGAGCGCGCGTTTGCGCAGGGTTTCGCCGCTGTTCGGCTCTTTGTCCATACCAATGAACCACTGCGCGGTGGCGCGGTAGATCAGCGGCGTCTTGTGGCGCCAGCAGTGCATGTAGCTGTGCTTGATGGTTTCGGTGTGCAGCAACGCACCGACTTCCGTCAGCTTGTCGATGATCGCCGGGTTGGCCTTGAAGATGAACTGGCCACCGAAGAACTCCAGCGACGGCGCATAGACACCGTTGCTCTGCACCGGGTTCAGGATGTCGTCGTTGACCATGCCGTAGGCTTTGCAGGTCACGAAGTCGTCCACGCCGTAGGCCGGCGAGGAGTGAACGATACCGGTACCGGCGCCCAGCTCCACGTAGTCGGCCAGGTATACCGGCGACAGGCGGTCGTAGAACGGGTGACGGAAGTTGATCAGTTCCAGTGCCGAGCCGGTGGTGGTGGCGATCACCGAACCTTGCAGCCCGTAACGAGCCAGGCACGACTCGACCATTTCCTCGGCCAGCACCAGCAGGCGATCACCGGTGTCCACCAGGGCGTAGGTGAATTCAGGGTGCACGTTCAGCGCCTGGTTGGCCGGGATGGTCCACGGAGTTGTGGTCCAGATCACGATGGCGGCCGGCTTGGCCAGCGACGCCAGGCCGAATGCCTCGGCCAGCTTGGCGTCGTCGGCGATCGGGAAGGCCACGTCGATGGTCGAGGACTTCTTGTCTTCGTACTCGACTTCCGCTTCGGCCAGGGCCGAACCGCAATCGAAGCACCAGTTCACGGGCTTGAGGCCTTTGAACACGAAACCGCCCTTGACGATTTCGGCCAGGGCGCGGATCTCACCGGCCTCGTTCTTGAAATCCATGGTCTTGTAGGGGTTGGCCCAGTCACCCAGCACACCCAGGCGGATGAACTCGGCTTTTTGACCTTCGATCTGCTCGGTGGCGTAGGCCCGGCACAGTTCGCGGGTTTTATCCGCGCCCAGGTTCTTGCCGTGGGTCACTTCGACCTTGTGTTCGATCGGCAGGCCATGGCAGTCCCAACCCGGGACGTACGGCGCGTCGAAACCCGACAGGGTCTTCGAGCGGATGATCATGTCCTTGATGATTTTGTTCAGTGCATGACCGATGTGAATCGTGCCGTTGGCATAAGGAGGGCCGTCGTGCAGGACGAATTTCGGACGATCCTTGCCAATTTCGCGCAACTTTCCGTACAGGCCAATACTGTCCCAGCGCTGCAGGATCTGCGGTTCGCGCTGTGGCAGGCCGGCCTTCATTGGGAAGGCGGTGTCCGGAAGGTTTAGCGTGGCTTTATAGTCGGTCATTTAAGGCTCTTCGGTTAGCGATGGGCGCTAGGTGCGGCTAGTGCACGGGCGGCGGCGACATCCGCATTGATCGCCGTTTTCAACGCCTCGAGGGAGGCGAAACGCTGCTCTTCACGCAGCTTGTGGTGGAAAACCACCGTCAAACGCCGGTCATACAGATCACCGGCAAAATCCAAAAGGTGAACTTCCAGGTGGGCCTTGCCATCACCTGCAACCGTGGGCCTGACGCCTATGTTGGCGACTCCGGGCCACGATTGGCCGTCGATATCGACGCTGACCAGGTAGACCCCGGTGAGCGGCACACGACGGCGCTTGAGTTGCACGTTGGCGGTCGGCGTGCCCAATTGGCGCGCCAGCTTCTGGCCGTGCAATACCCGCCCGGCAATGCGGAACGGGCGACCGAGCAAACGCTCGGCCAGGGCGAAGTCGGCAGCGGCCAGGGCGTTACGCACCTGGGTACTGCTCACGCGCAGACCATCCAGTTCGACGGTTTGCGCGGCTTCGACGGTAAACCCCTGGCTGATACCGGCCTGTTGCAGGAAATCGAAATCCCCGACGCGGTCGCAACCAAAGCGGAAGTCGTCACCGACCTCCAAGTGCTGCACGCCCAGGCCATCGACCAGGATACGGTCGACGAACTCGGCGGCGCTCAAGCTTTGCAGGCGCTGGTTGAAGGCCAGGCACAGAACGCGGTCCACACCTTCTTCAGCCAGCAGTTGCAGCTTGTCCCGCAGGCGGGCCAAGCGGGCCGGCGCCGTTTCGGGGGTGAAATATTCCCGCGGCTGCGGCTCGAAAATCACCACGCAGCTGGGCACGCCCAACTCGACCGCACGCTCACGCAGCCGGGCCAGGATAGCCTGGTGACCACGGTGAACACCGTCAAAGTTGCCAATAGTGGCGACGCAGCCCCGATGCTCGGGGCGCAGGTTGTGGAGACCTCGAACCAGCTGCATAACGCGCTTCTTGCTCATAAAGTGGTCGATTATAACCACACCCGGCCCCGGACGACAGGCAACAGCGCAGGGCAAATGGATCGAATCGATAAAACAACCGGTTTATCGCGGGAATGTCTCTACCCAAGGGACTTGCGATTGAAATCCCGCAGTCGAAAGCCCAGCAGCAGCAACATACCGAAGTACACCACCACGCCGGCCACGACCAACAGCCCCAGGCGCATGAAACGCTCCAGCATATGCCCCTCATCCCAGGCCGGCATGAAGTGCATCAGGCCCAGCAACACCGCAGACATCGCGGCGACTGAAACCAACAGCTTCAAGGCGAACATCCCCCAGCCGGGCTGCGGTTGAAACATTTCCTGCTTGCGCAGTTGGTAAAACAAAAGGCCGGCATTGATGCAGGCGCCTGCGCTGATGGCCAGCGCCAGGCCCGCATGGGCCAGTGGACCGATGAACGCCAGGTTGAGCAGTTGCGTCACGATCAGCGTGAAGACCGCGATCTTGACCGGCGTACGGATGTTTTGCTGGGCATAGAAGCCAGGGGCCAGCACCTTGATCACGATGATACCCAGCAAGCCGACCGAGTACGCGATCAGCGCCCGCTGGGTCATGGACGCGTCAAACGCACTGAACTGACCGTACTGGAACAACGATACCGTCAGCGGCTCCGCCAGAATCCCCAGGGCCAGGGCGCACGGCAATACCAGTACGAAGCACAGGCGCAGGCCCCAATCGAGGATGCGCGAGTACTCCTGGCGATCCTTGCTGGCATAGGTACGCGACAGCGTCGGCAGCAGAATCGTGCCCAGCGCCACGCCGAGCACTCCGGACGGCAGCTCCATCAGGCGATCGGCGTAGTACATCCACGACACCGAGCCCGACACCAGCAGCGAGGCAAAGGCGGTGTTGATGATCAGGGAAATCTGGCTGACCGAGACCCCGAGGATCGCCGGCAGCATATTGCGCATCACACGCCATACGCCGGTGTCCTTGAGATTCAGGCGCGGCAGCACGAGCATGCCGATCTTCTTCAAATGCGGCAGTTGATACAGCAATTGCGCCAGCCCGCCGGCCAGCACGGCCCAGCCCAGGGCCATCACGGGCGGGTCGAAGTACGGTGTGAGGAACAGCGCGAAGAGGATCATGCTGACGTTGAGCAGGGTCGGCACGAACGCCGGCACCGAGAAACGGTTCCAGGTGTTGAGGATCGCTCCGGCGAGGGATGAAAGGGAGATCAGCAATATATAAGGGAAGGTGACGCGCAGCAGGTCCGAGGTCAGCGCAAACTTTTCCGGGGTGTTGGCAAAACCGGGGGCCGTGGCCCAGATCACCCAGGGCGCGGCGAGCATGCCGACAACGGTCACCAGCATCAGTACCAGGGTCAGCAGGCCCGAGACGTAGGCAATAAAGGTGCGGGTCGCTTCTTCGCCCTGCTGGGTCTTGTACTCGGCCAGGATCGGCACGAACGCTTGGGAAAATGCGCCCTCCGCGAAGATGCGTCGCAGCAGGTTGGGCAATTTAAAGGCAATAAAGAAGGCATCCGTAGCCATGCTGGCGCCAAAAATGCGCGCCAGCAGGGTGTCACGCACAAACCCCAGTACCCGGGAGATCATCGTGATAGAGCTGACGGCGGCCAACGATTTGAGCAGATTCATTGAAAGAGATTGCGCCTATTAGATAAAGAGCAGGCGAACAACGCGCCCACTTGTGCGATACTGCGCGCCTGCAACAGCACAGAGCCAAAGCTCGCGAGTTTACAGGTCAAGCGCCGGAAATAAATCACCCGCCTCTTCAGATCGACCACTCAGCAGTTCGCTTCAGCCGGCCTTGACAACCCATCAAGTCATCGGCATGATTCGCGGCCTATTTTGTTTGCTATTTCCTAAAAAGTCTTTCGAGGAGCTCGACGGTGGCCAACTCACCTTCCGCCAAAAAACGTGCAAAACAGGCTGAGAAGCGTCGCAGCCACAACGCCAGCCTGCGTTCCATGGTTCGTACCTACATCAAGAATGTAGTTAAAGCCATCGACACCAAAGACGCTGAAAAAGCCCAAGCTGCTTACGTTCTGGCTGTGCCTGTTATCGACCGTATGGCCGATAAAGGCATCATCCACAAGAACAAGGCCGCTCGTCACAAGAGCCGCCTGAATGGCCACATCAAGGCTCTGAACGTCGCTGCAGCAGCCTGAGTGGTAACAACTGACGTGTAGCCCAGGCTATGCACAGTTAAGAAATGCCCCGAATCGAAAGGTTCGGGGCATTTTTGTTTGTGCTTCATATTTGGCGTACACAGATCAAAATGTGGGAGCGGGCTTGCCCGCGATTGCGGTGGGTCAGCACTGAATAACGTGGCT